>SHYM01000007.1 GCA_009692805.1 Dehalococcoidia bacterium
TCGTTATCCTCTATGCGCTGGGCCTGCTGGCCACCAACATCATCGGCCGCGCCATCATCCATAGAAGCGAACGGATACTGCTGAGGCTCCCCTTTATCAAGGAGATATACGGCCCTGCCCGTCACACCATACAGGCCATGTCCCACGCCGGGCAAACCGCTTTCCGTCGCGTGGTGTTGGTGGAATACCCTAGCAAAGGCATCAAGAGCATGGGCTTTGCCACCGGCAGCTTCCGCGACCGCCAGGGCCAGGAGCTGACCATCGTTTATTTCCCGAGCACGCCGCTGCCCACCACGGGATTCATCGCCCTCTTCCCCCCGGCGGAGGTGGAGGACGCGGGCATCTCGGTGGACGCCGCCGTGCGGCTCTTCGTTTCGGGAGGGGTAGTGCCGTCCCAAGAGCAGCCCGCGGCGTCGTAGCCGTCCCAGGTAAGGGGGAGGCAGACATGGAGTTCGGTTTCTTTATCCCTGCCCGCATCGACAGCGCCGAGGTCGTGGTGGCGGGCGAGGCGGCGGGCTTCACCCACGCCTGGCTCTATGACTCGCCGCTGCTCTACGCCGACGTGTACGTCGCCCTGGCGCTATGCGCCCAGCGCACCTCGCGTATCATGCTGGGCCCGGGGGTTACCGTCCCCAGCCTGCGCATGCCCCCGGTGACGGCGGCGGCCATCGCCACCATCAACGCTTTGGCCCCAGGCCGCACCGTGTTGGGCCTGGGCACGGGGAACACGGCGAGGCGGACGATGGATCTGCCGCGGGTGACCTGGGATGAGACAGCCGAGGAGATGCGGGCGCTGAATTCCCTGCTTAGGGGGCGGGACGCCACCTTCGCGGTAAACAGCCAGCGCGGCCATGCCCGCTTGATCCATCAGCAGGAGGGCTTCATCAAATTGGCGCCGCGGGTGCCCATCTATCTCTCCGCCTTCGGGCCCAAGGGCCAGGAGCTGGCGGGGGAGCTGGCCGATGGTGTCTTCCTGCGGGGCGGCGTGAAGGCCATCCAGGGGGCGCTGCCCCACCTCGAACGGGGCGCGGCTCGGGCGGGCCGGCGGCTGCAAGACCTGGCCCTGGTGGCGATGTCCACCATCTACATACCCGAGGGTAACGAGGGCCCCGACTCCGACTCCGTTCGCCGGACCCTGGTCCCGCTGCTGCTGGGCTCCCTCCGCTACCAGGCCTGGACGGTGCGGGACCTCTCCCAGCTCTCGCCCCCCTACGCCAAGGCCGTGGCCCAGTACGCGCGTCTGGCGGAGACGCTGCCGGGGACTCATGCCTGGCACCTGGATGCCTTCTGGGGGTATCTCTGGAACGCGGGCCCCGACCTGGCGGAGCTGGTGACGCCGGAGCTGATCGAGGCCTCGGGCGCGCTGATGACGGCGGAGCGGGCGCGCGCCTATGTGGAGGAGCTGAAAGGCATGGGTGTGCGGCAGTTGGCGCTGCAAGTGGCCGGGGACGTGCCGGGGTACCTGCAGCGCTTCGCCCGCCAGGTCATCGCGCGGGTATAGAATGGCTGCGAGGGCTGGGGGGTGTACAAAAGTCTCTGGGCGGCGAGGCCCGCCCTGCGCCTTGGGGTGTACAAAACTATCGGCGCGGCTACATCGGGCCGGAGTCCCAGATATCTGTTAGAATGGGTTTGCGAGCGGGAGTAACTCAGCGGTAGAGTGGCTGCTTCCCAAGCAGCAAGTCGCGGGTTCAAATCCCGTCTCCCGCTCCAAACCTCTCAATTTCCCGAATGGCCTGCACCTCGTAGCCTGGGTGTAGCGCGTCAGGCCACTCAGATAGACAGCAGCTAGTCACTAAAACTGGCTTCTTAGCTGGCGCTCCGGGATATAACGGCAGGCTTGGCGAAAAATAGCATGCAGAGTGCCTACGTCCAACTCTGGATGATCCGGGATCGTGAGAGTCTGGTTCTCACCAGGGGTAAGGCGCTTCAGTTTGACGTGGCTGCCTCGGCGGGAGGAGAGATCTCGAAACCGAACTGGCGAAGGATGGCGATTACTTCACTGCCTGACAGGCGACTAAGCCTCGGCACTCGCCAACTCCAGCTCCATAGCGACAAAAATGGTGGGCGTAGGAGTCGTCAAGCCCAATTCCTCCGGCTTTTCGCCTTCAAGGTGCAATGCGACTGCTTCCTGAAGGTTGGCCAGGGTTTCATCAACAGTCTTGCCCTGAGTGACAACGGCAAGCTCCAGGCATTCGGCAAAGTAGAACTTTTCTCCCTTGCTCAGCCGGGCCATAACCGTACTCTTGGATCCCATGCCAACCCCTCCCCTGGCACCATCCCCAGTGCGTAATTCTACCTTAGTGGCTTGGAGCTTGTCACTCCGGAGTCGCCGAGAGACAGGGACTATTGTGTCCGCCCCAAAACAACCCTAGTATTTGCACACGCACTACCCAGGATGAATAGCATGCCCTCCGTTGATATCGTAGTCCCGGTCTATAACGAGGAGCAGGCGCTGGCCCTCTCCATTGGCCAGCTCCGGGCCTTCTGCTTGCGTAACCTGGACTACGAGTGGAGCATCGTCATCGCCGATAACGCCTCCACCGATGGCACCGGCCAGGTCGGCCGGGAGCTGGCGGGGGAGCTCCGGGACGTCCGCTACCTCTACCTGCCCCAGAAGGGGCGGGGCCGCGCGCTGAAAAAGGCCTGGCTGGAGAGCCCCGCCGACATCGTCTGCTACATGGACGTGGACCTGTCTACCCGCCTGGATGCGCTGCCGCGCCTGCTGGATGCCATCGCCAAGGGGGGCTGCGACCTGGCCTCGGGCTCGCGGGTGCTGCGGGGCTCGCGCACTGCCCGCTCGTTTAAGCGCGAGGTGATTTCGCGCGTGTACATTGCGCTCACCAAGGCGCTGTTCAGGAACCGCTTCAGCGACGCCCAGTGCGGCTTCAAGGGCGCCAGCCGGCGCACCGTCCAGGCCCTGCTGCCCCTGGTGAAGGACGACGCCTGGTTCTTCGACACCGAGCTCCTGCTCCTGGCGGAGATGGCCGGCTTCCGCGTCGTGGACATCCCGATTACCTGGGTGGACGACCCCACCAGCACCGTGAAGATCTGGCGGACGGCGTGGGAGGATATCAAAGGGCTCTGGCGCGTTCGCTTCCGCCCGCCTCCGGGGCTGAAGGAGGTGCGCCGCCGGCTGTCTAAGGGGGAGCTGACCTAGGCCGGCGAGAGGGTCGGCGCGGCTATAATGGCGGTGTATCCGGGCGGCTGCGGCCGCCCTTCGAGTTAGGAGGACCGCTTGAGACCCCTGAGAGTCGCCATCGTTGGGGCCACCGGCATCGCCGGCCAGCAGTTCGTGGCTTGCCTCCAAGAGCACCCCTGGTTCCAGCTGACGGCGCTGGCGGCCTCGGAGCGCTCGGCCGGCCGGAGCTACGAGCAAGCCCTCACGGACGCCTCCGGCGCTCGCCGCTGGTGGTGCGAGGAGGAGCCCTCCGCCGCGGTTCTCGCTCTGCCGGTGCAAGAAGCCACCAGGCTTGACCTGTATACAGTGGACCTGGTCTTCTCGGCGGTGGAGAGCGAGGCGGCCCGGGCGCTGGAGTCGGGGTACGCGCGGACCACCCCGGTGATCTCGACTGCTTCGGCCTTTCGCAACGAGCCCGACGTGCCCCTGGTTGTGCCGGGCGTCAACTTCGACCATCTGCCCCTCATCCAGGCCCAGCGTCGGCGGCGGGGCTGGAAGGGGTTCATCGTCCCCACGCCCAACTGCACCGCTACCGGCCTCGCTGTTACTCTGAAGCCGTTGCACGATCGTTTCGGCGTCAGGCGGGTCTTCATGACCAGCATGCAGGGGATCTCCGGGGCGGGGCGCTCACCGGGCGTGATGGCCCTTGACATAATCGACAATATCATCCCCTTCATCCCCGGCGAAGAGGAGAAGGTGGAGCGCGAGACCAAGAAGGTCCTGGGGCAAGCCGGCGAGGGTGGGGTCGAGCCGGCGTCCTTCGCCGTGAGCTGCACCTGCACCCGGGCCCCGGTCCTGGAAGGCCATACCGAGGCGGTCTTCGTCTCCCTGGATCGCCCGGCGAGCCTGACGGAAGTCGGCGAGGCCTTCGAGGCCTTCGGCGCCGAGCTGGCCTCCCAGGGGCTCCCCAGCGCCCCCAAGCACATGATCGTCGTCCACCGCGACCCGTTTCGCCCCCAGCCGCGCCTGGACAGGGATACCGAGGGCGGCATGGCGACCTCGGTGGGGCGGCTGCGCGAGGACCGGGCGCTGGAAAACGGCATCAAGTACGTGCTCGTCTCCCACAACACTAAGATGGGTGCCGCCAAGGGGTGCGTCTTACTGGCCGAGCACCTGGTGAAGGCAGGCTACATCGGATAGGGCGCCCTGAGTGCGGTCCTGGACCTGCCGCGGGGGTGTCTGGAGGGTAGGCCGCAACCTCTGCCGCGGCGTCGACGCCCGCCGTAGCATCACCATGGTGGTATCAAGCCACCCTGGCGATAGCTTGGCTTACCGAATCCTGAGCGAACTAGGCCTTGAAGTCCAGGATGAGCTCGTTCATGGGAGGAGGCGGAACGGAGGGGTTCATGCCGTGGACTTCCACCAGGATCTTGTCCCGGAACCACTGGTCTGTGGGGTCCTTGGAAGTCATGAAGTGCTGAAAGACCTTGCCGATATCCTCGGCCTCCCAGTAGACCACGACGAAGTCGCCCATGGGCGTGGACTGGAGCCACGCGCGTTCCGTGGTCAGGCCGGCCTTCTTGCGGGAGGCTTTGAGGGCGTCCTTACGAGGCCCCGTCATCTCTTTCACGTAGTTCTTCCAGACTTGGGTCTTGCCTGCCTTGATAGGTTGTATGAACGCGTAGGTTGCCATATCGCTGCTCCTTTTCGCAGTCTCGTGATGTTTTTGCAGGGCGCTGTCGCTGTTTGGGTATATTGCACCACATTACAGAGGCCTGCTAGTCTCTGACCAGCCGCAGTTCCAGCACCTCGCGCGTGGCTGAGGTGACCCGCGCCCAGTGAGCGATGCGGTAGCCTGCCACCCACGCGATGCCCGCCGACCCTGCCGCCAAGGGGATACGGTCCCGCCAGCGCCGGGGCGCCTTGGAGTCCACCAGAAAGTCCTGGAGCTTTTTCGCCTGATCCATACCCAGGGGTTGGAAGCGGTCGCCGGGCCGGCGGGAGCGCAGCGTGAGGGTAGAGCCCACGCGGGCTAAGTCGAGGCGGGCTGACCAGCGGTCCTCAGCAACCTCGCTGCCCGGGGGCCCCACGGCGGCGTGGCAACACCAGCCGCCCACTCGCGTTTCGCCCGGCACCGCCAGCGCCGTGGTCGAGGGGAGCGCGGGCAGGGTGCAGGGAAGCTCGTCCGCCCGGCCGATGAGGATGGTCGCGTAGTCCACGTAGGCGATGGCTCCCCCAGGGAGGTTGAGCTGGACACCAGCGCTGCCGGCGCTGGCGGCGGCGAGGGCCTCCACGTGGCGGGCTGTTACCTCGCCCTTGGTGGCGGCGACCAGGGCACGCTGGAGCACCCGGCCGCGGAGGGCCGGGGGGAGCGCCGCCAGCGCCCTCCGGTCCAGTTGTAGGCCCCAGGGGTGTTCCCGCGCCACGTGCGGGAAGGCCAGGGTGGTCTGTTCGTGGAGATAGTCGGCATCGGCCCGCAGCAGGGCGGCCGCCCGGACGATGGCCTCGGCAGCCCTGGGGTTCACCCGCGCCAGGGCGGGCAGGACAGCGTGGCGGACGACGTTGCGCCGGAAGAGCAAGCTTTCGTTGCTGGCGTCGCGCCGGGGCCGCAGGCGGCGCTGGCGGCAATAATCCTCCACCTCCGGGCGCGTCAGGGCAAGCAGCGGCCGTACGACGAAGAGCCCTGGCGCCTGCTCGGGGAAGGGCCAGGCGTCCAGGGGGCGCATGGCGGCCAGCCCCTCTAGTCCGGCGCCTCGGGCCAGGTGCAACAGGACGGTCTCGGCCTGGTCGTTGGCGGTGTGGCCCAGGGCCACCGCCGGGGCGCCGCAGTCGCGGGCAACGGCGGCCAGGAACTGGTAGCGCAGCCGGCGCGCCGCCTGCTCCAGCGTCTCGCCGCGCGCCCTCGCCCCGGCCACGTCGGCGCTGCCCACGGTGCAGGGGAGCCCCAAGCGGCCGGCGGCTTGCAGCACGTAGCGGGCATCGGCGGTCGCTTGCGCCCCGCGCAGCCGGTGGTTGAGGTGGGCCATATGGAGCTTGAGCCCCAGGCTGGGGCCCACGGTGGCGATGGAGTAGAGCAGGGCCATGGAATCGGGCCCCCCGGAGGTGGCCACCACCAGGGGCGTAGCGCGCAGCCCCGCCGCAGCCAGACAGCGGCGGGTCACCTCCTCAAGCGGGAGCGCTCGGCGGCTTTTCAGGGGGCACTCCCGGGTAGGTGGCAACGGTCGTTCATGCTGACCAGCACCGCCGCCCGCCCGCTCGGCAGCTCCAGGACGCTTTTCGCTCCTACCTTCTGCTTGAACCGCCGGAATCGTGCTAGGGGCACCCCCAGCGCCTGGCAGAGGATGACCAGAATGGCGAAGTTGTGGGTGACGGCTACCACGGTCGCCTGGGGGTGCCGCTGCGACATCGTCTGGACGGCATCCCACGCCCGTGCTTGCAGGCCCTGCAAAGACTCGCCCCCAGGCATAACAAGGGGTCCGGCGTCCTGGGCCCAGCGTTCCAGGAACTGCGGGTGGTCCTTCCGGAGCTGCTCGAAGGTCAGGCCGTCGAAGTCTCCCACGTCAAGCTCCAGCAGGCCCGGCTCCAGGACCGGCTCCAGCCTGAAGGCGGCGGCGATGGCCTGGGCTGTCTGGCGGGCGCGGGCGAGGGGGCTGGTGTAGACCGCTTGCACCTGCTCCGCCCGCAGGGAGTGGGCCAGCGCCTGGGCTTGGGCCAGGCCGGTGGGGGTGAGCGGGGGATCGCTGCGGCCCAGGACAATCCCGTCTTCGTTGAAGTGGGTGCTGCCGTGGCGGACCAGGATCAGGCGCATGGCGTCTCTCAGGCGGGGCCCGGGGCCGCCAGCTGACGCTGACCCTCGGCCACCCGGCGGTAGTAGGGAGGATGGTCCCAGAACAGCAGCTCGGCCCAACGCGGCGGGCGCGCCTCGCTCAGGTTCTGGTCGTGGAGGCGGGCCAGCATGCTGATGAAGGCGCGGGGCTCGCCGGTGCAACGCAGGGCGAAGCGGTCGGCGGCGGCCTCCACCCAGCGGTTGTAGCCCTTCTCGAGGGGGCTCAGCAACAGGCCCAGCCCTCCCGATAGCAGGGCGAGGACGGGCAGTCCTGCGGGGTCATCCAGGCCCTCCAACCCCAGGGGCTTGGCTACCCCACGCCAGGCCGGGTGGAGCAGCCCCAGGCTCGCCAGGGCCAGGGCGCCCTGGAAAGCGACTGAGCGCGGGATGTCTCCCCGCAGGTGATGGCCCAGCTCGTGAGCCATCACGGCCTCGATCTCCTCCATGGTGTAGCGGTCCAAGAGGGTGTCGCCCAGGACGATGCGCCGGGTACGGCCCAGCCCCATGACCGCGGCATTGGTGGCGGTGGTCCTGGCCCCGAGATGAATGACATAGACTCCGCCGGCCGGCATGCCCAGCCGCTCCGCCAGGTCCAGCAAACGGCGGCGCACCGCGCCCTCGGGCAAGGGCGTCATGCGAAAGAACAGGGGCATTAGCAAAACGGGCGACAGAACGGTTAGCAGAACGCTGGCGCCGAAGAGCAGGGCCGCGACCATGAGCCACCAGTAGTTGGGGAAGGCGCCCAGGGCCCAGTAGGTGAAGGCGACGACCCCCAGCCCCAGCGGCCCTGCCACCGCCGCGGCCTTGGCCCGCTGGGCCAGCCAGCCCCGCAGGGGCTGCACGGACAGCTTGAAGCGCCGGGGTAAGAGATGGCCCCGGTACCAATCAAAAGGTACGGTGGCCAGGGCGTAGGCCCCTCCCAGGGCGAGCGCCGCTACGACCGCCACCGCCGGCGTGGGCCCAGGGGTGGCTTCGGCCACCGCGCGCCCTCCCCCGGCCAGCCACCAGGCCAGGGCAGCGCCGGCGCCTGTCAGCAGCTCCAGCAGGTAGGCGCGTCGCTGTAGCCGCCCATAGCGCTGCGCCGCCGCCTGGCGCTCCGGATCAGGGCCCGGCGGCAGCTCCGGCGTGCCGGCGATGACGGTCTCAGCCATGGCCGTCCTGCCCCTGGCCAGGCGCGGGGGTCTCCAGGATGAGCTGTCGCCGGTGAATGGAAAGGGGAGGCCCTGGAAAGCCTAAAGCGGCCGTCACCTGCTCCGCCCGGCCCGCGCCCCGGTTGTCGTGGCGCAGGCGCATACCCAGGGTCCAGCGGCCTTCCTGCCCGTCTTCCACCCAGATCGCGTCAACCAGCGGACGCAGGTCGTAGTGGCGCTGCACCTTGTCCCGCTGCTGTTGCCAGGGGAGGCTCTCCGCTCCCAGCAGGCCGGCGATGGCCGTCTGCGGCCCGGCAGGGGAGGGGTCGCTCCAGCACGCCACGACCTGGTATTCGGCGAACCGCACCAGTGACTGGAGGGAGGGTAGCTGCGGAGGGACGTCCCAGGCGTCGCTGACCTCCAGGCCCGGAGGTAGGGCGCGGTTGAGGGACTGGACGATGAGGGTGGGCGGGGCCACGGGCCGCTCCAGGACCGCGTCCATGAGCTCGCACTCGCTGGTCACGCCCACGGGGAGGGGGGCGGCCATGGAGAGGCGGGGATGGGGCGAGAAGCCGGCGGAGTAGGCCAGGGGCAGCCCGCTGCGCCGGAAGGCCCGCTCCCAGAGCCGGAACAGGTCCAGGTGGCCCAGGTACTTGAGCTGTTCCCCGCGGCGGAAGCGCAGCCGCACCCGCTGCATCTCAGCGCGCCTGGACTACTAGTACCCGTGTGATCTTGACGCCCTTCATGTCCTTGACGACCAGGGCGTTCCCATCGTCCGTCCGGACGCGCTCGCCGGGGGTCGGGATGTGCCCCAGGCGGTCCAGGATGAAGCCGGCGATGGTCTCATACTCCCCCTCGGGTAGGATGAGGGCGAGTTTCTCCCTGGCCTCGTCGAGGCGCAGGGAGGCGTCCACATCCAGGGTGTGCTGGTCCACCCGGACCACCTCCCTGGCGCCGGCCGCCTCGCTGACCCCCACCACCTCCTGGACGACGGTGTTGAGGGTGACCAGTCCAGCCGTCCCGCCGAACTCATCCACTACGAAAGCCAGGGGGATGCCCTTGCCCTGCATCTCAGCCAGCAGGTCGCCCACTGGCTTGGTTTCGGGCACGAAGTGGGGGGGCTGCATCAGGAAGTCCAGCGCCGTATCTTCCTGGACCTGGTTCCGCGCCACCGCCAGGGTCACATCGCTCAGCGCCAGCACCCCCTTGATCTGGTCCACGCTCGTCCCCAGCACCGGGTAGCGAGTGTGGGGGGCCGTGGCGTAGATATGGAGGAACTCGCGGTAGGTGCACTCACTGGGCACCCATACCAACTCGGTGCGGGGAGTCATCACCTCCCCCACCCGGCGCTCTCCCAGCTCGAAGATATTGCTCACCATGGCGGCTTCGCTAGGCTCCACGGCGCCCGTTTCCTGGCTGGCCCCGACCACGGCCTTGATCTCATCGGCGGTGAGCGGCCAGCGGGGCGCCCTGGGGTTGCCGAAGAGCCGGGTCACCACGGCGGCGAAGCGGGAGAAGCCGATCACCAGGGGCGTGGCCGCCAGCACCAGCAGCTCGATGGGGCGGACATACAGGAGGCTCAAGGGCTCCGCGTAGCGCAGGGCGACGACCTTGGGGGTAATCTCTCCCACCACCAGGATGACAACGGTGCCCACCACGGTGGCGACCAGAACGGCCTCTCGCTTTTCCCCCAGGAGATTCACGGCGGCAATGGTGACTAGCGCCGCTATAGCCGTGTTCACCAGGTTGTTGCCGACTAGAATGGTGATGAGGAAGCGGTCGGGGTTGTCCAGCACCAGCTCCAGCCGCCGCGCCCGCTCATCGCCCTGGTTTGCCAGGTGGCGCAGCTTCGCCCGCTGCGTGTGCATCAGGGCGATCTCCGCGCTGGAGAAAAACGCCGAGGCTAGCAAACAGACCAGGACGGGCACCCAGATCGATGCTGTCACCGCTCCCCTTTTGGCGTGGGCTCTGGGACATACCTAATAAGCCCTGGCGCTCTGCCGGGGCACGTCTACATCGTACCAGCCGCCAGGAAGCACCGTCAAACCATTCCCGATTGCATCCTTGCGGAGGGGCGAGTTATTGCATCAGGGGAGGCGCCTGCTTAGAATGGGATAGTCGTAGCCAGCCTGCTAGTGGGAAGGAGGCCCAGGTGGTCAGCTACCCCGTGGACGATGGCGCTCGCCTGCGCCGGGTGCGCACTCAGCAGGCCATTAACTTGGCCATGCAGAGTCGGTGGGAGGAGGCTGTGGAGGCCAACAAGAGCATCCTGGAGCTCTTCCCCACCGATGTGGATGCCCTGAATCGCCTTGGTCGCGCCCTGACCGAGCTAGGGAGCTACGCGGAGGCTCGGGAGGCCTACACCCAGGCCTCCAAGCTGGACCCCAATAACACCATCGCCAAGAAGAACCTCGCCCGCTTGGCCCCCCTCAAGGTGAGCGGTGGGAAGCGGCGCGAGGAGGGGAGCAAGGTAGACCCGCATATTTTCATAGAGGAGACCGGCAAGACCGGCCTGACTCTCTTGCACCGCCAGGGCGCCCGGGACATCCTGGCCAGCCTGGCCCCGGGGAATCCGATCCGGCTGGAGATCGAGGGGCGGACCCTGGCGGCCTACGACCGCCGCGGCGGCTATCTCGGGACAGTGGAGGCCAAGCTCGGCCTGCGCTTAATCAAGCTGATGGAGGCGGGCAACCGCTACACCGCCGCGGTGGCGGGGTTGACGGACAAAAGTGTTCGCATGCTTATCAAGGAGACGTACCAGGACCCCCGCAACGTGGGTCGGCTCTCCTTCCCCACCAAGGGAGCCTCCGATTTCCGCTCCTACATAAAGGCTGGGTCCCTCCCCCGCGAGTCCCAGGGCGAGGACCTAGGTGAGGACGGAGAGCCTCAGGCATGGGAGGACGAGCCCGAGAGCGTAGCTGAGGACATGCACGTTTTTAGCCCCGAAGCAGGAGAGGGAGACGAGTCGTTGTTGGAGGAAGAGGAGAACGCCCGCGAAGGGTAGCCAGGCCCCACGGCCGGCCCCACTGGCATTGACCCTTGGGCAAGGAGAGGTTTGATGGTCCCCCCCCAGTCTCGTAGCGGCCTGGTCGCCACACCGGCGATCGCGGCGGTAGGGCTGGTGAAGCGCTGCCGCGATGGGCAGGGCTTGCTCCTGGAGCGGCTCCCCCCGATCAGGCGCATGCACCAGCGCTCCGCCGTCCTGGAGGACGTTTTCTTGCGGCTCACGGGCCGTGGGCTGCAGGACTAGGGGTGACTGTGTTCGTCGACGGTGTCGTCCACGTCGCCGCGCCTAGGGCGTCGGTCTGGAGGCTATTCTCTGACGTGGGACGCTGGCCCCACTGGAACCCCACGGTCCTGGCCACGGCGGCGCTCCAGGGCGAGCCCTGGGCACCCGGCTTCCGCTTCCGCCAGACCGTGGCGATTGGGAAACTCAAGCTCAGCTTCCGGCCTCGCGTCACGGCCGCGGACCCTGGGACCTTCGTCACCTGGGAGGGGCGAGGCTGGGGCGTCACCGGCGTCCACAGTTGGTACTTCGAGGATGAGGCCGCGGGCACGCGGGTCACCACTATGGAGGAGCTACAGGGCCCCGGCTTGGTGCTCATGCGCCTCTCCGTGAAGCCAGCGGCTCTGCGGGCAATGTTCCAGGGGGGCCTCCAGGCGCTCAAGCGCGCCGCCGAGGGGCGGGGCGGCTGATACTGGACTAAGGCCCGCGCCGCCGCTGTCACGGACTCGCTGGGGCGGAGTCTGCCACGCTGCTCCCGGCGCGCCCTGCGCGTCTGGCAGCGCAACCGGGATGTCTACCTCAAACTGTGGCCAGTGGAGATAGCGTCTCACTCTCACCCTTCCCTCTCCCTTCAAGGGAGAGGGTTTTGAAAGGACATGCTAGCGTCGGCAGATTTTGACGGAGTTCAAAAACTATGCTATGCTGGCGCCACTTTGCGGTAGGTCCATGACAGGTCTAATCAGCGCCACAGTTGGTCCGGCCATCGCGGTGACCTGCTCGCTCCGGGCGCGCCAGCGTTTTTGCGCAGGCGGGGCCCGCGAGCTGCGGCGCTACACCGAGTGCCTGGAGCGCGCCGGCGCCCGGCCGGTCCTGGTGGCTCCTGGCCAGGAGGCCACCGCGCTCTCCTACTGCCACGGCTTGCTGCTGCCCGGCGGGGTGGATATCCACCCCGCCGCCTACGGGGAACCGCTGGCTGGCGCTGAGGCTACTGACGAGGCCCTGGACGCGCTGGAGTTGGCGCTGGTGAGGGAGGCCCGGGAGCGCCGCTGGCCGGTGCTAGGTATCTGCCGTGGGATGCAGCTCTTAAACGTGGCCTTCGGCGGCTCCCTGGAGCAGCATGTGGAGGGCCATCGGCGGGGGGAGGGCGCGACCTCGGCGCGCCACACCATCGAGGTGGGGGCGGGGAGCAGTCTGGAGCGGCTCCTGGGCCTGCGAGGCGCTATATCCGTGAACAGCCGCCACCACCAAGTCGTCACGCTGGAGCGGCTGGCGCCGGGGCTGCGGTGCGCCGCCCGCTCCGCCACGGGGTCGCCTATCGTGGAGGCTGTTGAGGGCCTCGACGACGGCTGGCTCTTCGGGGTCCAGTGCCACCCCGAGCGGGCCGACGAGGTCCCGGGCGAGTTCTCGCGGCTCTTCCAGGCCCTGGTGCGGGCGGCTGGGACGCCGGTGGCTAATAGGCTGGGATAGAGGAGCAAGCCTTGGTAGAGGAGCAGGCTAACAACACCGGCGGCAACGATAGCGGCGCCGGCCGGGTGCGCCAGGTGCACGTCGAAGACGAGATGCGCACCTCCTACCTGGACTACGCCATGAGCGTCATCGTGGCCCGCGCCCTGCCCGATGTCAGAGACGGCCTAAAGCCCGTCCAGAGGCGCGTCCTCTACGCCATGAACGACCTGGGCATGGGGCCCAACTCGGCTTATAAGAAATGCGCCCGCATAGTGGGCGAGGTCTTGGGCAAGTACCACCCCCACGGCGACTCATCCGTCTACGATACCTTGGTGCGCCTGGCCCAGGACTTCTCCATGCGCTACCCCCTGGTGGACGGCCAGGGCAACTTCGGCTCGGTGGACAACGACCCGGCGGCGGCGATGCGTTACACCGAGGCGCGCCTAACCAGGTTGGCCACGGAGCTCCTGGCCGATATCGACCGCAACACCGTCGACTTCACCCCCAACTTCGATGGCTCCCTCCAGGAGCCGGTGGTACTGCCCTCGCGGGTCCCCAACCTGCTCGTCAACGGCAGCTCAGGCATCGCCGTGGGTATGGCCACCAACATCCCGCCGCATAACCTCGTCGAGGTGTGCAGCGCGGTCAGCGCCGTTATCCGGAACCCGGACGCCACCACCGAGGACCTGCTGCAAATAGTCAAGGGGCCCGACTTCCCCACCCGCGGCCAGATCATGGGGCGGGAGGGCATCCGCCAGGCTTACGCCACCGGCCGTGGCCGCGTCGTTGTCCGCGCCCGCGCTCAGACGGAGGAGGATAGCCGGGGCCGCCAGCGGATCCTGGTCACCGAGCTGCCGTACATGGTAAACAAGGCCGCCCTGGTGGAAAAGATCGCTGAGCTCATCAAAGACCACCGAGTGGACGGCATCGCCGAGCTGCGCGACGAGTCGGACCGCCAGGGCATGCGGATCCTTTTGGAGCTGAAGCCGGGGGCCCAGCCGCTGAAGATACTCAATGCCCTCTACAAGTACACGGCGATGCAATCAGCCTTCTATGTCAACATGCTGGCCCTGGTCAACGGCCAGCCTCAGACCCTGGGCCTCAAGCAGCTGCTCCAGAACTTCATCGAATTTCGCCGCCAGGTGGTCCGCCGCCGGGCCGAGTTTGACCTGGGGAAGGCCCAGGACCGGTCCCACATACTGGAGGGGCTGCTGAAGGCCCTGGATAATCTGGACGCCGTGATCCAGACCATTCGCCAGGCCGCCGACGCCGACGCCGCCAAGGCTGCCCTGGTCGCCCGCTTCACCCTTTCAGATGTCCAGGCCCAGGCGATCTTGGACATGCAGTTGCGGCGGCTCGCCGCCCTGGAGCGCCAGAAGATCATAGATGAGGCTCAGCAGGTGCGCGAGACCATCGCCAGCCTCGAGGCGCTCCTCGCTGATCCGCAGAAGGTAGATGCGGTCATCATCGCCGATTGCGAGGAGCTGAAGGACCGCTACGGCGAGAAGCGCCGCACCACCATAGCCGCCCAGGAGGCGGAGGAGTTCTCCATCGAGGACCTGGTCCCTCACGGGAGCACAGCGGTCATCGTCAGCCAGCGGGGCTACGTCAAGCGCCTCCCCGTGGACATCTGGCGGAGCCAGCGCCGCACCAGCAGGGGCAAGGCTGGCATCACCACCGTGGAGCAGGACGCCGCCGAGCAGCTGGTGGTGTGCGATACCCACGACAGCATCCTATTCTTCACCAATCGTGGCAAGGCCTTCCATTTGAAGTGCTGGGACTTGCCCTCCGATGTCTCCCGGACGGCCAAGGGCATCCCCGTCCAGAACCTCATCCAGAAGGATGCGACCGATAAGATGACCGCCATGGTGTCCGTCCGCGACTTCTCCCAGCAGGACGGGTACCTCATCATGGTCACCCACAAGGGCGAGGTGAAGAAGACCAGCCTCGAGCACTTCGCCAACGTGCGCGCCAACGGCATCATCGCCATGGACCTGCCGCCCGCGGACGAGCTGGTCTCGGTGCGGCTCGCCAACCCCGGCGATGAAGTGATGATGGTGACTCGCAAGGGCCAGGGTTTCCGCTTCCCTGAGGGGGAGCTCAGGCTGGCCTCCCGCACCAGCGGCGGCGTCCGCGGCATTCGGCTGGAGCAGGGCGACTATGTGGTGGCCATGGAGATAGCCAAGCCCGAGGCTTACCTCCTGACCGTGGGCAGCAAGGGCCTGGGCAAGCTTACGCCGGTGAAGAGCTACCCCATCCACCACCGTGGCACCGGCGGCGTGATCGCCATGAAGATCACCGAGCGCACCGGCCCCATAGCCACCGCCAGGGTCGTCTACAAGGGCGATGAGGTCATGATCATCTCCCGCAGCGGGGTCATGAAGCGCACCTCCACGGAGGAGCTGCGCTCCTTGGGCCGGGCCTCCCAGGGTGTCCAGATGATCAACCTGGACGACGGCGACGAGGTTGCCTCCATCGCCAGCGTCGAGGCCCCTACGGAGATCGCGCCGGAAGAGGAGCCCTCCGCACCGGCCCCCAAGAAGCCGGGCAAGAAAGAGACCAAGCCCTAAGCCCAGCCCGACGACTAGAGGTTGCCTCGAAGCCCTCTCCGTTCAGTGGAGAGGGCTGGGGGGTCCTCTCCGGAGTTTACCTTGAGCCTAGCCGAAGGGCCGGGGGTCGAAGGGGACTGGAGCAATGCTCGGACGGGCTGTGGGGTGGCGCCCCTGTGGCTCGCGCCTTTAAGATGAGGTGAACAATGCTGACAGCGTGGCACACCGGTCTCACCGTGAGCGACCTGGAGCGCTCCGTCGCCTTCTACCGCGACACCCTGGGGATGGCGGAGGTGCGCCGCGCCGACGTCTCCGGCGACGGCATCGCCCGCATGGTGGGGGTGCCGGGGGCGCATCTGAAAATCTGCACCCTGCGGCTGGCCGACGGCCACATCCTGGAGCTCATCGAGTACGCCGCCAGGGGCCCGCACTCCGCTGCCGGGCTGGCGGCCAACAGCACTGGAGTGCCGCACTTCGCCTTCTACTGCGACGACGTGCAGCGCACCTACGAGGAGCTGCGGGCCAAGGGGGTGGATTTCCTGGCCTCGCCCACAACGGTGGTGCCGGGCCGGCCTGGCGCCTGCTACTTCCGCGACCCCGATGGCATCCTGCTGGAGCTGAACCAAAGAGCTCGGCAGTAGGCCCGCCCTCGGCTAGTGTCCTAAGTTGTCAACCAGCCCTGCACCCAAAGCCCCGTTTTCTTCGGACTGGCTCTCCTGAGGATGCCCGCGACCATCCCCCTGGCCCCCTTCCTAACCAGGAAGGGGGTAGCATAAAGGGAGAAAAAGGGGGACACCCCCTTCGACCCCCGGCAGAGGGGTCCTCCCCTCTGCACTCCCGCTGTTCCGGCGGGAGCCACTTTTGGTGCAAGGCCGCCTCAACCAAGGAAAGGGGCGAGGACCTACTCTAGCGCGCCCTCGGCGATGAGCCCGGCGTACTCGTCGTCCAGCAGGCCCAGCAGCTCGCGGTAGACGTAGTCGTTGGCCTCGGCCCAGGTCGGCGCGGCGCGCTGTCGGGCGGGTGTCTTGTTGAGCCGCCAGGACGGGCCGTCGTAGGCGGACACGCCGATCTCCGGGTGCTCCAGGAAGCGGTAGTGGCCCCGGTGCTTCATCTGAGGATCCCGGTGAAGGTCGCGGGCGTTCTGCACCACGCCGGCGGGGACGCCTGCCCCCTGGAGCGCCTCCATTAGCGCGTATTCGTCCCAGGACGCCGTCCAGCCCGTCAGCAGCCGGTCCAGCTCCTCCTCGTGCTGCTTCCGAGCTTTCAGGGTGGCGAAGCGAGGCTCGCGGGCGGCCTCGGGGTGGCCCAGCACCTGGGCGCAGGCGCGCCACTCCTCGTCGCTGAAGCACGCGATGCTGATCCAGCGCTCGTCCACCGCCTGCCCTGACCACTCGCCCCGGCGACAGGGGTAGGCGCCGTGGGGAGCGGCCTGGGGATGGCGGTTGCCGTCGCGGGTCTGGACGTGGCCGTTGACGGCGTAGTCCAGGATCGCTGTCTCTAGCAGGTGGACTCCGGCCTCGTACTGGGAGAGGTCTATGTACTGGCCCTGGCCCGTGCGGCGGCGGTGGTCCAGGGCTGCCATGATGGCGATGCCCACGAAGTGGGGCCCGGTGAAGTCGGTGTAGGCGACGCCGGTTCCCACCGGTTCGCGGTCGGGCCAGCCCGTGAGGTGGTTGATGCCGGCGAGGGCCTGCAGGTTGTTGCCGTAGCCCTGGAAGAAGGCGTGGGGGCCCGTGCCGCCCTGCAGGGGCAGGCTAATCTGTATGATGTCGGGCTTCACCTGGGCCAGGGCGTCGTGGGTGATGCCCCATTTCTTCATCGCCCGGGGGGTAAAGTTGTCGGAGACCACATCGGCGATGCGGACCAGCCGCAGGAACATCTCCCGGCCCTCGGTGTGGTTCATGTCCAGGGAGATCAAGCGCTTGCTGGAGTTGAAGTTGGCGTAGTAGCCGGAGCGCTCGAAGCCGGCGACGCCATCCTTGTTGGGAGGGACGCCCCGCAGCCAGTCCGGCTTGTACATGGACTCGATGCGGATAACCTCGGCGCCGTGGTCGGCCATCAGCTTGGTGGCGATGGGCCCCGCGGCGCCCCAGGTGAAATCGATGATCCTTATGCCTTCCAGGGCTCCAGGCATGGCATGCACTCCTAAGGGGCGCGTCCTGCCCCTCCGCCCCTGCGCGTGGTCTTGCCAGCCCTCTGGCCGGGGGCCGCTGGCCCTCGGGAACCACCAGCGCGACGTGTTGCGGAAGTCTTGCCTGGCAGCGTCCCCAGCACCGACTGTGTGTCCTCCCCCAGTGTTGGGGCGCGCCGCCGGAGCGCCCAGGGGGAGGCGCTGAACCTGTAAGGGGCTCCGGGGTAAGTCAGGCTCTCCCCCAGCTCGGGGTGCTCTACCTGGACGAAGAACCCCCTGCCCTGGAACTGGACGCTCTCCATCAGGTCGCGGGAGCTGTTGGCTGGGCAGACGAAGACCCGCCTGGCCTGGGCCTGCCGATATAACTCCTGGGTGGGGAAGCGCTTGATGAAGGGCCGCAGCAGCTCCTGGATATGGGCCGACTCCTCGGGCAAGAGGCGCTGGCCCAACCCCCGCTGGTGGAAATTGTAGTACTGGTCGCTCTTGAGGTCGCCGGCCATGCCGTAGGAGTCCATCCAGTCCACCAGCGGCTTCCAGCCCACCTTGGCCTGGGCGCTGCAGGAGACGTAGCCATCGGCGGTCTGGTAGACGAGGGGCATCTTGCCGTCGCCGAAATCGCGGTAGCCGCCCACCCGCCTCAGAACCACTTTCAGCAAGTCCCAGGTCTGCTGGGCGGTATCCAGGGTGACGGCGACGGCCTCCTGCATGGAGACGTCCACCCACTGGCCCTCGCCGGTGCGCCCGCGGTGCCACAGCGCCATCAGCGCCCCGAAGGCCGCCTGCGCTCCCGCATTGGCGTAAGCCTGGGAGGCGCCCACGCGCACCGGCGGCCGGTCCTCGTCGCCGCACAGCCACTGGAGACCCCCCATGGCTACCCCTACCAGGTCCGTGGCGCGGTGCTGGGCGTAGGGGCCCGTCTGCCCGAAGGGCGTGATGGACACGTAGATGAGCCCGGGACTGCGGGCGCTAGCCTCCTCGTAGCCCAAGCCCAGAGACGCTAGGCGCCCGGGCGGGGAGCTCTCGAACAGGAAGTCGGAGTGCTCCGCGAGGTCCAGCGCGAGCTCGCGCCCGGCAGGGGTGGCGATATCCAGGACGACGCTGCTCTTGTTGGTCTGGAGGGTGAACCAGGCCAGGCTTTTCTCGGGGTTGGGTTGGCCGTGATAGAACGGCCCACGCTCCCGCAGCGGATGGCCGCCCGGAGGCTCCACCACGATGACCTCGGCGCCCAGGTCGGCCAGGAGCTTGGTCGCCATGGCGCCCATCTCGTCGGTGAGGTCCAGCACCCGGTAGCCGGCCAGGGGGCCGGGGCGGGTCTCCCGCTCGCGCATCTAGGGTTCCTCCGGGCCGTGCTGCCTAACGGCGGCTTTGCACAAAATGCCGCATTTTCCCGACCAGGCTCTCTCTATGAGTAAGCCCTCGACCACCCCCCCCGGCCCCCTTCCTGGCCAGGACGGGGGTAGCATAAAAGGGAGAGAAAGGCCCCCCCCTTTGAGCCCCGGCAGATCTCGAGCATCGGGACTCTGCACTCCCTCAATTGCGGCAGGCGGGCCGGCAGGATGCCCTTTTTGTGCAAGCTCCTAACGGCCCTTGAACTGGGGCTCTCGCTTCTCGACGAAGGATTTTGCTCCTTCCACATGGTCCTCAGTCTGGAGCAGCAGGCTCTGGGCGGTGCCCTGCCACTCCAGGAAGCGCTCGATGTCCAGCCCCATGGCGCGCCGGATGCCTTGCTTCGACATCATCTGGCCCAGGGGGGCGGCCGCCGCCAGCTTGCGGGCCATCTCCAGGGTATGGGCCAGGAGCTCCTCGTGGGGCACCACGTAGTTGACCAGGCCGCTGCGCAGTGCCTCCTGGGCGTCGATGATGTCGCCCGTGAGGACCAGCTCATAGGCCTTGCCCAAGCCCACCAGCCGCTGGAGGATGACCATGGCCCCGGCGTCGCCCATCAGGCCACGCTTCACGAACAGCTCTCCGAAGCGGGCCTTGTCGGAGGCGATACGGATGTCGCAGAAGAGGGCGATGTCCATGCCGTAGCCCACCGCTGCGCCGTTGACGGCGGCTATGGTGGGCTTGTCCATGAACATGATGCGGTCCACGCCGGAGCGGCCCTTGCCGGCCAGGCTGTGCAGGCGGGCCTGCGTCCGCTCCCGCTTCTTCTCCTCGGCCTTGGACGCTTCCGCCAGGAAGATGTCCTGGACATCGTCGCCCGAGCAGAACCCGCGGCCGGCGCCGGTCAGGACAACAACGCGCACTCCGGGGTCTGCCTCGGCCTCGTCCAGGGCCCGATTCATCTCCTGGTAGGTCTGGTGGCGGCCGGCGTTCATGCGGTGGGGGCGGTTGATGGTTACGGTGGCGATGCCGCCCCGCTTTTCGTACAGAATATCCTCGAAGCTGTGCTCAGCCACGGCTCACCTCCCGCGATTCTGGCGCCGATGATATCACAGCTTAGGCGGGGCGCTCCCAGGCGATGGTGCGGCTGGGGGTGAGGGTGATGACGACGCGCTGCTGGGTGGCCAGCATGCGGTCCACCCGGCGCTCGGCCTGGGCGCGGTCGGGCGTCCCCTTCATGAGGATCCGCACCATGGGCTCGCGGATGCCCTGGTCGCTCACCACGGCCCGCCCCTCCAGGGAGACCCAGCGGCCAAGCGCGGGGTCGGCCACGTGCAAGGTCGCCAGGGGGGTGCGGAGCAGGTTCCGGTGCTTCGCCGTGGGCTTGGTAGTGGTGAGCAGGGCGCTCTTGCCGTCCCACAGGAACGCCATGGGCGACAGATGAGGGTGCCCGCTGGGCTGCAGGGTGGCGATCGTGGCGAAACGCTGGGTGCGCAGGAAGTCGTCCACCCAGGGCAGGTCCTTAGGCATGAGGGCGGCTTCTTTCCCCGGCGCTCCCGCGCCAGCACTAGTGGCTATCCCAGGCTGAAGAGGACCAGGACGCCAGTGTAGTTGTGCACCAGGTTGCGGCCCGCTAGGGGGGCGAGCTCCGCGTTGCCGAAGAACCCCACCACCGGCACATCGCCCAGGGCCTGGTTGATGGCCTCGATGTCGTGGTTCGGCTCGCCGTATAGGCCCGCGCCGCGGCCGAGGCAGTTGAAGTAAAGGCCAAAGGTCGGGGGACGATCGCGGGTGACCTCGGCCAGTTTGGCCAGGGTCATCTCCAGGTCTTCTCCCGCCGACTGGGCATCCCGCAGGTGGAGTTGGAAGGTCTGGCCTGGCCTCACCATTTCACCCACGGTCACGGCGCCGGAGCGCTCGTCGGCCCCGATGATGCTGCGTATCAGGAAGTCGCCCCGGCCGTGGAAGTCGCGCCGCTCGTCGATAACCAGCCCCGCGAAGAAGGAGCCCCGCGCTCGGTGCAGGGTCTCGGGGTCGAGGGACTCCACAGTCGCCCGCATCACCTCGAGGGCCGGGCGCCCCGCGATTTTGAGTATCACGTTGGACTGCGCGTCGGTGATAATGTAGGGCTGGCCAATAGGGGCGCAGCCCTGGGCGACGCCGATGGCGATGGTGAGGTCGCCCCCCATCAGCGCCCCGGCCACCCCCCGGCTGGAGAGGGTGTAGTTGCTCCACTGGAAGGTCTGGGGGGAGCCCGGCTCACCGGCGGCGGCCCCGCCGACGATGGGCAGCCCCTTGAACTCTTCGCCCAGGCGCTGTACCAGCTCCCCCGGGCGCAGGTTGAAGATGTCGGGGAGCGCCATGAGCGCGGCGCCTTCCTGGGCCCGGGAGCCCAGGTCAGCGGCGATGCAGCGCGCCAGGTCTTCGCCGACGGCCGTGGGGCGGGCCAGGTAGGGGAGCACCGACACGGAGTCGGCGTCGAGGGCCATGACCGCGACAGCAGGGCCCCCCTCCAGCTCGCCCGCGGAGGTAAGCACCCCCATGCCGGTGCACCCCACCAGGGTGCGGGCGCTCGCCGTCGCCCGGGCCGCCCCCAACAGGTCGGGGAGCGCGCGTCCGTAGTGGGTGGTGGCGAAGAGCAGCAAGTGCTCCGCCTGGGAGAGGCCGGCGGCATCCAGGGCCATGCGCACGGCGGCGTGCCCCGCCGCCTCCGCGTCCGCGGCGGTGGAGTGCCCGACTCCTACGGCGTTGAGGATTCCCCGCGTGGCCACGGGTCTATGATACCAAAACGACAAGGCCCCACTGGGCAGTTCGCCGCGCGTGGTCGCGGGCGAGGCCGAGGTATTTCGGACTGGGCATGCCCAGGGGGAGACTGAGGGTTAGAAGCCTGAGGGGCGTTAGCGTCAGCGCTGGCTCAAAAAACAACCCCTGAGTCCCTGAGCGGAGCGGCCTGGCCCCCCTTCGCCACCCGCTGGTGTACCCGATCCCTGCTGTAGTCCAGCTTCCACGCGACTACGGCCGGATCTACCAGCATGACCACGTACCCACCCACCGCGCCCGCGCCGAAAGCCGGCGTAAAAACGCGCATCGGGCGGCCGATGACCCCTTCTCTCACGGCGTCATAAATGGCAATGGGGATACTGGCGGCCGAGGTGTTCCCGACACGTTCGATGTTGAAGTAGAGGCGCTCGGGCGAGATGCCAGCCGCCTGCGCGAGGCTCAGCACCATGGTCTTGTTGGCCCGGTGGGGAATTATAAGATCGACGGCGTCCAGCAGGGACCCTGGCCCGCCCTGGGGGTGCGGAAGCGCGCGGAGATCGCCGATCATCTGGTTTAGGTAGCGCTCCACCAGGTTTCGCACCTCGGGGCCGTAGACGGTGACGTTGTTGTCGAAGTCCGGGTTGGGCCAGATGATGGAGTCCACCTCGGCTAGGGGTCCGCTGGCGTAGGTCTGGGACACCTCGATGTCGGGCCCCGCGTCCCGGGGGGCGGGACCGATGACCATCGCGGCGGCCGCATCGCCGAAGATCATGCGCGAGGTCCGCACCGTGCCGATCTTGTCCGAGAACTTCTCGCCGCAGACCACCAGAATCGGGCGCTCGACCTCCTGGAGCAGACGCACCGCCTCGCTGAGCCCGTACGGCATGCCGGCGCAGGCAGCGACGATGTCGCAGGAGGTATGGGTCTGGAATATCCCGAGGTGGCTCGACAGCCAGGTGGCTACGGAGGGAATGATCTTGGTGGCCGTGCAGGAGCAGAAGAGCACCGCCCCGATCTCCTCCGGCCGCCCATCGCCTGCCGCAGGAGGGCCTCGAGCTGAGGCACCGCGTGCGCGCACTCGATGATGTCGTCGTAGCTGTAGCCCGGGTAGTCCGGATCGTACGCCACGAGATGGTGGACGAGGTTCCGGGGGTCGGCCAGGGCCTCTGCTACCGTCGTCTTGATCGCCGCTAGCTCCGCCCCGGCGCCTGGCTTGTTCTGGAACACGTTCAGCAGGATGCTAAAGACCTTATCCTCGGTGCCCGCATCCCAGGTCGCCGGGAGCCTCTGGTACTCTGCCTCGATCGCCACCGCGAGCTCCGCCCCTTGCCAGGTCTTGAATAGGGGCAGGAAGACGTCGTCGCGGTGGCGGGGCAGGTCCCCCCAGCGCGTGGGGTGCTTGTCGTACATCGTGGTCGCATACCGAGTCACCCAAAAGAGGTTGAGGGCCAGGTCTCGTAGCGGCCCTTGTAGCCCCGCGACTCCACCCGCTTGGCGATGTCCCCTTCCGACGGGGCCTTCTCCTCAAAATCGCGCTTGATGGCTGAGTCGAACTGCTTCAGCGTCCCAAAGACCGAGAAGTCGAGCTCCGGGAGAAAGTTGGCGGGGAAGACGATACGACCCTGGCGGTTTACCACGAAGGGTTTCATAGCTTCCCTCCTCCTAGCTCCAGGCGAAGCGGGCGGCATCCAGGGCCCGGCGCGCCGCCGGCGCGCCAACTGCCTCCGCGTCCGCCGCGGCGGAGTGCCCGGCTCCTACAGCCCCGATCCTACAGCAGTGGGGATTCCCCGCGTGACCATGTGTTTATGATACCAGAAGGGCAAATCCCGACATCAAGACCGCGTTCCAGCAGGCCTGTTCCCGTAGATGGGTGCTAGGGCCAGCGCAGCTGGCCGTTGCGGTATATGCGCTTCAGCACGTCGTCGGCGTAGACGCGCCGCAGCTCCACCGGCTTGGCGACGGCGCCGTACTGTACCAAGAGATCGTGGAGCTCCTGCCACTGCTGGCGGGTCATCCAGCCCAGGCCGTTGCGGCGGGTGAGGTCGGTCACGGCATTTTGCTTCTCCGTGTCCAACATGAAGCGCATGTGCTCCCGGTCCTCCCGGGGCGCGTACTTCATGACGATGTCCAGGGCCTCCTCCTCGTGCTCCAGGGCGTAGGCCAGGCCATGGAGGGCAGCCTTCACGAAGCGGTCCACGGTGGCGGTCTGCTGGTCCAGGATGTCCCGGTGTGTGATATAGGCCACCCCCAGGGTCGGGACGCCGTAGTCGGCGGCCTGGAACACCCGCACCGGGAAGCCGAGCTTGCGGAGGATGGCGGGCTCATTGGAGACGAAGACCTGGTAGACGTCTACCTTTCCTTCGGCGAGGATGCGGGGGTCGAAGCCCACCGGCACCTCCTGGACGCGGGCGCGGTCCACGCCGACCGCCTTCAGCATCGCCAGGTAGTCGGGCGGCACTAGCACCTTGTAGCCCACCCGCTTGCCCTCCCAGTCCTTGGGGGACTGGATGCCCGAGCCCTCCAGCACCGCGAAGCCGCGGTCACCCCGCTGGCCGAAGAGGGCGACGGCGACGAAGGGCGCGTCGGACGCCGCCACCTGCTGGATGACATCTTCGGCCGGGGCGGTGGTGAATTGGATCTGCTGGCCCGCCAGCAGGCGGTAGTGCTCTCCCTGGCCGGCTGAGTGGCGGATATCCACCGCCAGTCCCTGCTCCCGGAAAAAGCCCTTTTCCTGGGCCACGTAGGCGGCCACGAAGGGCAGGTTTGCCTGCGCCTTGAAGCCCGCCATGAACACCACCTTCTGCTCCGTCGAGGCGGGCCCGCCGGCGACGCAGGCGACCCCCAGCAGCATGGCCGCCAGGGACGTGGTGATAAGGGCTAGCAGGCCACGACTCATGAGTGACCTCCTCGTGCGCGGGCTTCAGGCAAAAGCAATGGCCCCGACTGACCTACTGCCAGCGGGGCCATGAGCAACAGGCTGGCGCCTGAAGCATCGTGTTGCTACTGTGATTTGACCGGATTATAGCTGGGCCTGGCCGCAGGGGCAAGCCGTGCCGGGACGGGGCCGGGCAAGCTACTGGCGTTTACCATCCTGGGTGCGGATGTCGTAGGTCTGCGCTTTGCCCAGCATCTCGTCTATGTGCATCTGGTCGTGGCGGTACATAGACTTTACGCACTGCTTCACCGTCAGGGTGCCAAAGGCGGTGCCGTGGATGGGCCGCTCCATCTCCCCGTCCCCCGTCTCGGCGATGAACTCCAGAGTCTTGACGCGCTGGTCGTGGAGCTGCTGGCTTAGCTCGGCCAGGGTCATCTGAACAGCCTCGTCGAAGAGGGGCACGCGACCCAGCGTGCCCCCGAGGCGGAGGTCGGGGTTGTCCTCATCCCGCGCTCGCCGGGCCCAGACCTGGATATAGGAGTGCTCGGCCCCGCACAGGTGCTTGAGCATCCCCTTGCGGGTCCTATCTCCCTCCTTCGCGCGCTTGGTGAACCAGGCGTCGTCGTGGTCGTGCACGATCGCCAGCAACGCCTCCCGGTGCTGCGCCAGCTTGGCGACCATATCCCGCCGCTCCTGGGGTGTCATGGGTTTACCTCCTTCGCTCTAGCGCGCGGCCCGAGCCGCCCCCCAGCCTAACCTTCCGCGGCGCCACCGCCCACTCTCGACCAGAAAGCCAGGCTCCCCTCACCGACGACGCTGGCGGAGGCCTCGCTCGTGACGTCCGCGACCAAGATCCGGCTCTGCGGCTCGCCGCTGCCATAATGGGCGTGGCCGTTCAGGTTCAGCCGGCCGCTGTACACCAGCTTGGTGCTGTCGGGGGACCAGAGCTGGTGAGAGTGGGCATACTGGTCAAAGAACGCGTACAGGGTCAGCATGTCCTGGGATGGGAAGTGGCTAGCCAGACGCCGCTGCCGCCGCTCTCGCAGGTCCAGGACAACCCAGGAGTAGAGGCCCTCGGTGGCGTTGGGCATGACGTAGGCCAGACGACGACCGTCAGGCGACCAGAAGAAGGCCAGGAGCTCGTCCTCCGTCAACGACACCGCTCGCCCGCCCTTGACCTCCAGCAGGCGCAGCCCGCCGTAAGAGGGCCCCTCTGGGTTTGTCAGGGTGGCTAAGGCTATGGTCGTGCCCGCGGGCGACCACAAGAACGCAGCGGGAGCGTCCAGCTCTGCCTCGATCCGTACCTCCTTCCCCGAGGGGTCAGCGGTGAGCAGGTTGAGCTTGTTCTCCTCTGGCTGCTCGGTGAAAGCGATACGCGTACCGTCGGGCGACCAAGCGGGCGTGCGGAATCCCACGGCGCCCCCTGCGACGGCGCTGACCTTCATCCCATCGGACAGGTCCACCATCAGGAGCTGGCTGCCGGGGTGCAGCAACAGCCGCAAGCCGTCGGGAGACCAGGCCGGGAACAGCGGCGCGCCCGCTATCACCGGCACCGTTTGCCCGGAGTCCGCGTCGGCGATAAAGAGCGTCAGGCCCTCCGCACCTGGGGCCACCACGGCAAGATGGCGACAATCGGGAGACCAGGACAGATAGTGGGGAACGTTGGGGGCTATCACCGGCGGCACCCCTGGGGGGTTCCGGTAGAGCGCCGCCGGGGTGCCGCCCTGGGCCCCAACCACGTAAGTGGTAGCCGAGAGTCTATCCTTGTCCTCTACAGCGCCCTCGACAGCGATGGAGGAGAAGGCGATGCGCCTCCCGTCGGGCGACCAGGCGGGCCAGTAGTGGCTCAGCATGGGCTGTCCCTGCTCGTCCCGCTGGGCGGCCGCTAGCCGCCGCGGTCCGGAGCCGGCGGGCTCCATGGTCCACAGGCTCCTGCCACTATCGATGAAGGCTATAGTGTCCGCCACAACTACCCCGCCGCGGCAACCGTATGCCGACCCTCATCTTAACGGGAGACGGCCCGGCCTGACAATCGGGCGAACCGGACTTAGAAGCCCGCGAATAGGGGCAGCAGGGACGATAGCAGCGGAGCATCGGTGGCGCGCAGGAGGAGCACTTGCGTGCCCCGGAGGCCCAGGAAGACCTGGCCAGCGGACGAGGACCACTGCGCGCGCGCGCCCGAAAGTGGGCCCGGGCCGGCTCCGCCAGGGCGCCTGCTGCTGGGGCCGCCCTCGGCCTCGGCAAAGGCAGAGTAGGCGGCGAAGAACTCCTGAGCGTCGTACTCCGAGTCCCAGTCTGTCAGGAGAAGGAACGCCTCCTGGCCAGCGCCAGCGCTCCACACCTCGTAGCGGTCGCCGCCCCAGCCGGCGGCGGCCGCCGTGGCGGTGGCGTCGTCCAGGCGACGGCCAAGGTAGCGGGAGAGGTAGAACTCCCCCAGTGTATCTGAGTCGAGCCGCCGCCAAGCGCCGCTGCCCAGCGCGACCGCCGGGTCGGGCAGCGCCACCTCCTTGGGCTTCTCGTCGAGTATGTACTTCTGGGGATGCAAGACCTGCTCGGTGCTGGCGGGCGGGCGGCTGTAGAGCTGGTCCACTGTCCCCCAGCCCCCGCCGCGGAAGATGGAGGCCACAAAAGAGTTTCCCACCTGGTAGGGGAAGAACAGGGCTTCCCTGACCACGGCGGGGGCGCCCTCGAATACCGGCGACGGGGTGCGCGCGGCCTCGCGGAAGAACTCCGCTTGCTCCTCGCGACTCAGGGCGGCCGTCATGTACTGCGACTGGAGCAGGACGGCATCGCCCTCCACGAGGGCGCTCAGGGCCAAGGAGGCGTCCTTCTGGCGCTTCACCCCTTTGATGAGGCTGTTGATGTCGAAGTGCTGCTGCTGGAGGGCGTGGGCCAGCTCGTGGGCGAAGGTTATCTTGTCCACCGGCGCGAAGCGGGCGCCCCGCTGGACGACCACCAGCCGTTGCTCCTCGGTGTCGTAGAACCCCAGGACCTGCTCGGTGTAGAGGGCCAGGATCAGCTGGGAGTAATCGGCGGAGCGGTCCAGCAAGCCCAGCGCCTTGTACAGCGCCTCCTCCCGCGCCATGATCTCCCGGTTCTCAGGCTTGTTGAAGTCCCGCTCCAGTTCCCGGCGCAGCTCCGCCTCGTCCACGAAGAACCTGGGGACGGGGCCGGTGAAGTCGCGGCCCCGCAGACGCGGGACATGCCCCTCGATCTCCGCCAGGGCCGCTTCCAGTCCCGACGCGCCGGGAGCCGCGGGCGACGGCGAGGGGCTGACGGTAGGAGTGGGTAGCGCTGCCGCGGTCGCTGTGGGGGTGGGAATCGGGATGCGAGTTGGAGTGCGCCGGCCCAGGCAACCCGCGCCCAGGAGTGCCACGGCCAGGAGTATTAGGAGCGGTGCGCGCATCGTTAATCGCTCTCCGCTCAATACCGGAACAGGTCGTCCTGGGGAGGGCGCACCAGGCGTCGCGCGGTGCCATCGACGCGCTGATAAGCATAGCCGCGCACTACCCCCGCTGGCACTCGCGCCAGCTTCCCCATGACCAGGTTGGCGGCGCTGCACAGCTCGTCGGCCACGGCTACCACCGTCGCTTTGAGCTGCTTGCCGGCGGTGTCGGATTCGCCCCGCAGGTCCAGCACCGCCTCCATGCCGGCCACCCCGATGGCCACGTCGACGAGGCCGTCGCGCCAGGGGCGGCCGAAGGTGTCAGAGATGATCACCGCCAGGTCAGCGCCCAGCGCGCGGCGCAGCCCCTCGCGGATGCCGCGGGCAGAGGCGTCGGGGTCCACCGGCAAGAGCGTCACCATGTGCTCGCCGGGCACGTTGGAGGCGTCCACCCCGGCGTTGGCGCAGACAAACCCGTGACGGGTCTCGGCGATGATGACCCCGCGGCCGCTGTCCATCCGCACGATGCGGGCGCTCTCCCGCAGCACCACCTCCACCTGGCGTGGGTCCTTCTGGCCGCTCTCCGCGATGTGGCGGGCCAGGGGCGAGGGCTCCACCGTGCGCAGGTCAACCGTGCGCCCCTCGGCCTTGGACACGATCTTCTGAGTGACGACGAGGATGTCGCCGTCGCGCAGGGCGACCTGGGCGCTGCGGGCGGCCGCGGCGATGAGGGCCGCCACGTCGTCGCCGGCCTTGACCTCGGGCAGGCCTGGGATGGGTATGATCTCGATCGTCACTTACTTGCGCTCCCCCTGACGTCGCTGTCTCAAATCCCCGTCAGCTTGATGCCGGCCTGAACCTTATACGTGCGGTTGATGTTCAGGATCAGCGCCGTCAGCTCCTCCACGTAGCGGGCGTTGACCAGGGGCCCGCCGTCTATCCCCCGCACGCCCTTGAGGCGCCCGGCCAGCGCCATCACCCGCCTGCGCGCCTCCGGGTCGTCGCCGACTACGATGACATCGCTCCCCAGATCCTCATCCACCCTCATGAGCTTCTGGGCGCTGAGGTTGTGGAAGGCGCCGGTCACGAGCGCCTGGGGCAGCAGCGCCTGCGCCTGCTGGGTGGCGGAGCCCTCCGCGACGGATAGGGCGCGGGCGCGGCCCTTCTCGAAGGCCAGGGGCACCACCGTGTCCACCACCAGCTTGGCGCCGATGGCCTCGCGCAACGCTAGCAAGATGTCGCGCTGCCCCTCGAAGGGGACGGTGATAAAGACGACCTCGCCCTGGCGGGCGGCGTCCGGGTTCTCGGCGCCGCTGACGCGGGCGGTGGGCACCAGCGCCACGATCTTGGCGGCGGCCTCCTGAGCGCGCTCGGCGCTGCGGGAGCCGATGATGACCTCCTCGCCGGCGGCGGCGAAGCGCACGGCGAGGCCCAGACCCTCAGGCCCGGTGCCGCCGATGAACGCGAGCTTCATGCTTTCCTCACCCCCTCAAGTCCCCCCCCTCCCGTTTGCGGGAGAGGGGGAGGAAAAGTTAGACTAGGGGACACCCCTAGTACCCCGGCAGTCCCGACACGTCGGGACTGCACCCTCCTCGTTATCCCACGCTCAGAAGCTCTCCAGCGCTCACTCTAACGCGCCCATCGAGATTGTGCTCACTTCTTGAACAGCGGCATGACCTCTTGGGCGAAGAGGGAGAAGGCGTCGTAGTCGTAGGGGGCGCCGGTGGAGAACAGGAAGTGGCTGACGCCGCGCTCCGCCCAGGCATGGACCTGCTCGGCGACCTCCTGGGGAGAGCCGTAGAACATGCGCTCCCGGAGCTGGTCGGGCGGGAAGCCGCGGTTGCGGGCGATGGCGTCGGCACGCCCGGCCAGGACCTTGGCGTCGCCGATGACCAGGGCGCCGGCCAGGGAGCGCTCCACGGTGGCGGGGTCGCGGCGCTCCGTCTGGCAGTGTCGCTCCAGGGCGTCCAGCTTGCGCCGGTAGTCAACCCAGGGCATCAGGAAGGTGTTCCAGCCGTCCGCCTGCCGCGCCACGACCCGCAGCGTGAGCTGCTCCCCCTGGCCGCCGACCCAGATGGGCGGGCGAGGCTTCTGCACCGGTTTGGGCTCGGCCAGGGCCTCCTTCAACTGGTAGTACTTCCCCTGGAAGGTGGGCGCGTGCTCCGTCCAGAGCAGCTTGATCACCTGGATCGCCTCGTCCAGCATGCGGATGCGCTGGCCCGTGGTGTAAAAGGGGACGCCGTAAGCCTCGTGTTCCTTTTGGTACCAGCCAGCGCCGATGCCGAACTCCAGCCGCCCGCCGGTGACGATGTCCACGGTGGTGGCCATGTTAGCCAGCACCGCCGGATGGCGGTAGGTGTTGCCCGCCACCAGGGTACCCACCCGCAAGCGCGTCGTCTGGATAGCCAGGGCGGATAGCAGCGTCCAGCCCTCCAGGCAGGGCCCCTCCACGTCGCCGCGGATGGGGATGAAGTGGTCGAAGACCCAGGCCGAGTCATACCCCAGGCGGTCCACGTGCTGCCAGAGCTTCAGCATCTCCTGGTAGGGCACGTGCTGCTGGGCGGTCTGGATGCCGAACTTGATAGTATTCATGGCACCCTCTCCCCCTCATGTCCCCCTCTCCCTTGCCAAAGGGAGAGGGGGAGGGAAAGTTAGACTAGGGGACACCCCTAGTACCCCAGCAGTCCCGACGGCTCGGGACTGCACCCTCCGGTTTGCGGGCGTTGCGCCCGGAGACTCATGACTCTATTCTTGACACCTTTAGCTCACCCCCTGTGTCCCCCTACTCCGATGGGTGGGAGAGGGGGAAGAAAAGTTAGACTAGGGGACACCCCCTTCGACCCCCGGCAGAGGGGTTTCCCCTCTGCACTCCTGCTTCGCACCACAGAAACGTCCTTTCTAGTTCGGGCGCGCGCTCCCGGTGGTTTGGTAACCGGCGAGCCGCTGGGGCAGGCCCAGGCGCTCCAACTCCTTGAAGCAGACCTTGGCGTGCGACACTAGGGCCAGCAGCCGGGCCAGGTCCTCCGGCGTGTCCACATCCAGCTCCAAGGACGGGCAGGCAACGACCTGGAAGGGCACCCCCCGCCGCCCCGCCTCTTCGCGGTGCAGGCGGAGGCTGTCGGGTCCGAAGTGACAGGAGATGACGTCGGGAGGGCTCAGCAGGAGACCATTGGTGCCGCCGTCGTGAGCGGGCGCCGCGATGACACAGGGCCCCCGCGCCTGCGCCTTCAGCAGCGACCGGATGTCCTCAGCGCTCACCAGCGGGGCATCGCCGGGAACCACAAGCACCGAGTCGGCGCCGCGCTGCACTGCTTGCTGGGCGGCATACTCCACCGCGGCGCTCTCGCTGGCGGCCTCCGGCGGCTCCGTGAGGACCTCGGCCCCCAAGCCTAGGCCCAAACCCTGGGCCGAAGGGTCGCGGCTGACCACCACCACCAAGTCTAGCTCCTTGATCATGAGCAGGGTGAGCAGGACATCCTCCAGCATGGCCTGGGCCAGGGAGCTGCGCTCGTCCTCGGAAAGCAGGGGGCTGAGGCGGGCCTTGGCGGTGGCGAACTCCTTGACCGGGACCAGGGCCACGGTCATCGCGACCCCACGCTCGTCCTGAGCTTGTCGAAGGGCCGCAGGGCGTCCAGGGCGGCGTGGGCGAGGGCGACCTTCTCCGCCAGGCCGCGCATCACGGTGTTGGTGACGGCGGCGCGCATCCCCAGGGCCGTCACGGCGTGGGCGAGGTCGCGGTCCGCCTCGTCCAGGATCAGGGTTGCCGCCAGGTCGCGATACAAGCGGGACACCTGGAGGGCGCTGACCTCCATCCCCAGCTCCCCCAGCATCTTGGCCAGGGGCCCCTTGAGGGCCTGCCCAGCGACGATGGGGCTGATGGCGACGGTTCGGGCGCGCGCCTCCCGCAGGGCGTCGCGGATGCCCGGCACCGCCAGGATGGGGCCGATGCTGATGAGGGGGTTGCTGGGGGCGATGACGATCCCTTCCGCAGCCCGGATGGCTTGCAGCACTCCGGGAGCGGGCCGGGCGCTCTCGGCGCCCTCGAAGCGTACGCCGCTGATCGCATCCTGGGCGCCGCGGTGGACGAGATACTCCTGGAACGCCAGCTCCCCCTGGGCGGTCTGCAGCCTGGTCTCCACCCTCTCGTCGCTCATGGGCAGGACGCGCACCTTGACCCCCAGCGCCTGGGCGAGGCTGCTGGTCGCCGCGGACAGGGAATGGCGCTGCTCCAGCAGCGCGGTGCGGTGGATATGGGTGGCCAGGTCGCGGTCGCCCAGGTTGAACCAGGTCTGGCGGCCCAGGCGTCCCAGGGCTTGCAGGCAGTGGAAGGTGTCCTCCCGCAGTCCCCAGCCTCGCTCCTCGTCCACCAGGCCGGCCAGGGTGTAGAGGACGATGTCCACGTCGGGCGAAACGTGGAGCCCGTGAAAGAGCGTATCGTCCCCCGTGTTGGAGACAACGACGATCTCTTCCTGGGGGACGACCTCGATGAGGCCGCTCAGGAAGCGGGCGGCGCCGACGCCACCGGCTAGCACAACGATCATACAGGGCCTCGACGCCGTGGGCGTTGCTTCCCAGGAGGCTAGCACCGCATTAGAATACGGCCACCAGCGTACGGCGCTGCCAATATAGCATGGCCCTATTAGCCTCACAACGAGCTAGCATCGGGTGCCCCCTGGACGTTCGCGGACTGGGGGTGGTCTATGAAACCCGGGACGGCCCCCTGGCCGCCTTGCAGGACGTTGCCTTCTCAGCGGCGCCAGGGGAGTTCGTCGCCATCCTGGGACCCAGCGGCTGCGGCAAGTCCACCCTGCTGCGGGTCCTGGGCGGGCTATTGCCGCCCACGGCGGGCAGCGTGACCCTGGCTGGCGGTAGCCCGGGAGAGG
>SHYM01000008.1 GCA_009692805.1 Dehalococcoidia bacterium
TCCTAGCGCTTACGAACGGGCCCATTTTAGCACCGGCTATGCCCGCCCCGGGCCGTGGGAGCTTGAATCAGGGCAGCTGTGCCAGGCAGTCGAGGGGAGCGCCCTGCGGCGCCAGGGTGAAATGCTCTTTCTCTAGAAACCGGCGCACCAGGTCTTCCGGCAGACGTAGCAGGGGGTTGTTGGGGTTGATCTGGGTGCGGTGGCTGCGGATGGCCCCTAGCTTGGCGTCCACGTAGGCGCCTACCTCCACCACCGTGGTCACCAGCTCATCGGGGGTGCCCAGGGTCTCCAGATTTATGCCCGAGCCCTGGGGCGGAGGGATCCCCCGCTGGCGGGCCTCCTTCATCATCCGTTGCAGGTGGCCCCGCGGCAGCGCCGTGTAGTACAGGGAGGGAAGGCGCGCGTCGGCATCCCGGGCCAAAACCTGCAGCGCCCACGTCGTGGCCTGGTGGATAGCGATGTGGTCGGGGTGTCCGTAAACTCCGCCCGCGTCGAAGGTGATGACCAGCTGCGGCTTGAGCCGTCGGATGAACTCCAGGACCTTGCCGCCCACTACATCCACGGGCGTACGGACCAGGGAGCGTGGGTCCTGGTTTGCGGGTGTGCCCGCCATCCCTGAGTCTCGGTAGCCCATGAAGTACGGCTCCCGCGCGCCCAGAAGAAGGGCGGCCGCGCGCAACTCCTCGCGCCGCACTTCGCCCAGGTTTTCAGGGGTGGCTAGGGCGGCGTCGCTGATCTCGCCCACCTCGCCGCTGGTGGCGCAGATCAGGCTGACCTCCGCTCCCTCGGCGGCCAGGCGCGCCAGTGTCCCGCCGCAGCTAAAGGATTCATCGTCAGGGTGGGCGAAGACGGCCAGGGTCGAGGGCGGGGAGGGCATTTGCAGCTCCTTTGGAGGGATGCAGTTCAGGCATCGAGCGAACTAGCCCAGCGCCTCCAGGGCCTCGCGCACGGGCAGGGCTAGGCAGGTGAAGCTGGGCACGTCACGGAGGGTGTGCTGGCTGGCCTCGGTCTCCCGCAGCTCCATCACCAGGTCCAGGAAAGAGGCGGCATCGTCGCTCTCGAAGGCCAGCACAAACTCTTGGTCGTCGAGTCCGTAGGAGTAGGTGGTGTTGATTTTCACCCCGGGGTACTTGTGGCCGATGGCGAAGTGCTCCTCCATCATGGACTGGCGCGCGGCCTTGGTGAGCCTATACCAGGCGCGGGTCTTAACAAAGGGGTAGACGAACAGGTATTTGCTTCCCCGCGGCCGCACCTGGGTGCGCTCCTGCCCCTCGTGGGCATGCCCCTCGATGTAGATGGAGCGCCTGGTCATGGCCAGGAAGGAGTGAGGCATCTGGAGGTAGTGCCCCAGAGACGTGGCCGTCAGCCGTGCGGCCAACTCTTGCAGGTCCTCCAGACGGCTGGAGGCCTCCCAAAGCATGAGGTCGGCGTCGCCGCGGGTGCCTACGGTGGAGAAGGTGCGGCACAGCATCCTCTCAGCCAGCTCCTCGATGACGGCGGCGAACTGGCCCTTGCCGGCTTCGCGCTCGGGGCCTGGCAACCGCCGCCAGGCAGGGTCGACCTTATAGAAGGCAAACCGCACGAACTGCCGCCCCTCGCGGGGACTTCCGGCCACCTCAGCCATCGAGCCGCTCCTTTGTCCAGGGCAAAGGCAGACGCTAGGCTACACCGTTCGGCCGCCTGCGGCTCCCCTCACGGATCGGTGCAGTCCCTGGTGTAGCCACAGTTCGGACAGATGATCTTGCAATGGAGCTCGAATGTCCTCTGCCCGCAGACGTCGCACAGGAGCTGGTCAGCCCGCGGGAGGGGCGGGGCGGCACGGGATTCTGCGGGAGGCTGCTTCCCAACCACGCTCCAATATAGCATGGGCCCGCGTGGCGCCGGCGGGGCCCCCGTTGCCTTCAGACGTTGTCCAGGAACTGCGCCAGCTCGACGGCCACGCCTCCGGTGTCTTTGGGGTGAATGAAGGCCGCGACTAGGTGGTGCTCCTTGCCCTTGCTCAGTATGTAGTGCCCCGGACGCTTGAGGTAGCGGACGCCCTCGGCATCGAGCCGGCGCGTATGTTCCTCCAGATCGTCGACCTGCAACGACATGATGTACAAGCCTTCGCCGCTGTGTTCCAGGAACTTAGCCACGGGACCCTTGCCTGCTACCAGGGGTTGCACTAGCTCGATGGTGGTGTCCCCCATGGGGAGCATCGCGGTGCGGATGCCGAGGTCGGGCCACTCCGCGATGTTGCCGGGTGCTAGGCCGAAGATGCGTTGGTAACGCCGGGCAGCCTCTTCGATATCGTGCACGGCAATGGCGATGTTGAACAGCCTCTTGAGCAAGGGCGGCCCTCCTTGGGGGATGGCAGTGGGGGGCTCTGGAGAGCCCCCCGCTGCCAGGTGCAGCTATCAGCGCCAGGTTATGAGGTTGAAGCTGTTGGGCAGGCCCGGCGGGTAGCGCCAGTCCACCTTGGGGCCGATGCCGTGGTTGTCCACGATGGCGTACAGGTCCACAACATAGGCCTGCTCGTGGATGTAGGTAAAGAACTTCTCGTAGGCTTGGGCCTGCTTGGTGGGATCAGCGATCTTGAAGGCATCCGCCCAAATCTGGTCCAGGACCGGGTCAGCATAGAAGCTGGTGCCCCCATCGCTCTTCATGTAGGAGACGAAGTGGCGGCTGGGGTCAGGGTAGATGTTCCAGGAGCGCACGAAGCTCATGGGGAAGGCCTCCTTGGCCCGCCACAGCCCGATCAGCGCCGAGACCTCCACCAGGCGGTACTGGGCCTTCAGCCCCACCGCCTGGAGGTAGTTGGCGAAGGCCTCCACGGCCTGGGGCGCCGGGGCGCTGGCCACGTAGGCGTACACCGGGAACTGGTAGTCCATGGGGAAGTTGGCATCTTTGAGGAGCTGCTTCGCCTTCTCGGGGTTGTAGTCATAATCGGTGATCTTGTCCGGCACCGCGCCCAGGTGATAGGTGCTGTAGGGGCCCTTGACGGGGGCACCGGCGCGGCCCGCGATGCGCTCCACGATGGCCTTCTTGTCCACGGCGTAGCTCACGGCCTGGCGTACCCGCACGTCCTTAAACGGGTTGGGGCGGTCGGTGCCTGGAATCTTGTCCACTGCCGTCTGGATGTTTATGACGACCTCTTGGCCGGTGCGGGTGCTGAAGATTTTGGCTCCCGCCAGCCTTTCCAGGTTCGGCAGGTATTGTGGCGCAACGGACTCCACGATGTCGGCCTCGCCGGTTTGGAACATAGCGACGCGGGTGCTGTCCTCGGGGGCGATGCGCACCTCGATGGTCTTGACCGGCGGGGGCCCGTTGAAGAACTGCTCGTGCGCCTCTAGGAGCACGCTGTCGCCCGGGATGCGCTTGACCAGCTTGTAGGGTCCCGAGGCGACCGGCGCCTTGTTGAAGGCATCGATGCCCATCCGCTCCACGGCGGCCCGCGGATAGATGTACCAGCCCTCGCCCGCGGAGGAGAGGGTGTTGAAGGTCGCCGTCAGGAAGAAGGGGTCAGGCCGTGGGAAGGCAACACGAAAGGTATCAGGGCCGGTCTTCTCTATCGCCGACGGCATGACCGGCAGATTGGGCTTGAGGACGCCGGGCGTGATAGGGTTCAACCAAATGTTCAGGCTATAAAGCACGTCGTCCACGGTGATCGGCGAGCCGTCCTGGAAGACTGCGCCCTTGCGGAGGGTGATGTCGAGCACGGCGTCGCTGGAGCTGTAGGCCCAACTGGACGCCAGCCAAGGTACAAGCTGTCCATCCAATCCTTTGTTGGTGAGGCCGGCGTTGATGCTGCTGGCAAAGGGCGTATCGGGGCCACCGGCCCCGCCCGCCGCTGCGCTGGTGGCGCGTCCCATGTCCACGGGTTTGGCATAGATGATCTTGCCGCGAGAGGCAGCGACGCTGGCTACGGCCGTGGGCGCGGGGCGGGTGGGTGTAGCGGTCGCCTGGCCGTCCCTGGCCTCTAGCTGCAGCTGGCGCACACCGGCCTGGGTCTCGACGCTGAGCGCGGGCGCCGGTCGCGCCGTGGCGGTGGGGGCCGCGGCGCCGCCGCAGGCCACCGCGAGGGCGAGGGCGAGGGCCGTCACCGCCCCGATAGACCGGGAGCGGGAGCGGGACCAGGGCTTGGGCCTAGACGTGCCTGTGGGCGTGCGCATGGTTCTTCTCCTCCCTTTTGGTTAGATTACGCTGGGATGGCACCGGGGGGATTCACCCTGGCTCCAGCCTTTTGTCAAAGGATACCACGATGGCCTTGACTTGCGGTCAGATTGTAGCCCGCAGCGGCAAATGGTAGCAAGGACCGCGCTAGCCAAGTAAACGTTTTTTGATCTCCAGGTTGATGAAGGTCTCGGTCTGGGCGATGCCCTCGATCTTAGCCAGGTCGTTGCGGAGAAAATTGTGGAGATCGCCCGCCGACTTGAACATGGCCCAGATGAAGATATCGTAGCGTCCGGTGGTGGTGGAGACGAACTGCACCTCGGGGCGGGCGGACAACTGCTCCGTCACTGCGTCCAGACGGTTCAAAGGGACGTCCATGGCGATGAAGGCCACGGCGTTGTAGCCCATTTTCTGGGGGTTGAGGATGGCGGTGAGCTGCACTACATCCTCGGCCACCAGCCGGCCGATGCGCCGGCGAACCGAGGCCTCGCTGATCCCCAGCTGCCTGCCAATCTCGGTGTTGGACTGGCGGGCGTTGCGGCGCAGGGTGCCGATGATGTCGAAATCTACCTTGTCGAGTAGCTTGCGCGCGGGAATAGGGCGACTCCTCTCTGGGACGCGTGGCGATATTACATCTCATTGCGCTGGGTTTTGTCAAGCATCGCGCTTCGTGACGAGACGCGACAAGCCCTGGGGAGCGCGTACTAGGACTATCAGCGGCCGAAGGTGAAGGCAAAGGCTGCGAAGGCCGGGGAGTCGGCGTATATCTTCAGCTCTCGGCTGGCGAGATGCTGGTCTTTTACCAGGTTGTACAGGCGGGGCTCGCGGACCACCAGATAGCTTTTGCCGTCGGCCTCGATGACCACGTCGTCACCCTTCGCGGCCGCCGTAAGGGGGGCTCCGTCCAGGGTGATCAGGGAGCGCAGGCTCTCGTCCGTCAGCGGCTTGAGCACCAGGTTCACGGTGCGCGCCGTGTACTTGAGGGCGATGTAATCTTCGTATCCCGGCGTCGCGCGGGCATGCTCCACGCCGTCCTCGGCGATGGTCCAGGACCCCTGGAGGTAAAACTGGTTCCGGAAGTGCAGGCCGTAGTCTTGGTAGCTGTAGGGGGTGTCCGTCTTGTAGCCCTCGGGGTTACCTAGATAGGTGTAGTAGGAGCCCCGCTTGTGCCCCAGGTAGAGCTCTATCGTCAAGTCCCGCAGGGCGGAGTCTGCGTACACCCCTTCTCCGCGCGGGATCTGGCTGCCGAGGGCCACGACGCCGCCAGCCTCCCGCAGGAGCTCCTGAAGCTGCTCCTCGGTCTCCGCGTAGGCCCCTTCGCCGAAGTGGCGATAGCGTATGTAGCCGTCCTTGTCGATGAGGTATTTGGCGGGCCAGTAACGGTTGCGGAAGTTCTTCCAGGTGGCGAAGTCGTTGTCCAGGGCCACGGCGTACTTCACGTTGAAGCCGTCCACCGCGCGCTGGACGTTGGCCAGCTCTCTTTCGAACTGAAACTCGGGGCTGTGGACGCCGATGATGACGAGGCCCTGGTCGCGATAGCTGGTGTCCCACTGCTTAATGTAGGGGAGGGTGCGGACGCAGTTCACGCAGGTGTAGGTCCAGAAGTCGATCAGGACTACCTTGCCCCGCAAGGCTGCTATGGTCAGGGGCTCGGAGTTCAGCCAGGCGTGGATGCTCTCCAGCTCCGGCGCGTCCTCGGCCTCTTCCGGTCACGCCGCCGACGCTGACGAGCCGGCCCAAGGCCGCTGGACCGCCAGCACGGTGGTTGCGATGGCCGCCACGGCCATGACCAGCACCAGAAGGCGCAGTTTGGCGCTCATACCGTCTTTTAACTCCTTCCGCTACCCTAGTTTACGTCCCTGCCCCGGCGCTGGCTCTCCCCCGCCCGTTTGCCGCTACAATGAAGAGTAGCGCAGATGGAGGTGGGTGTGCCAGGCAAGCTGACTATCGAGATTGAATACTGCCACCCGTGCGACTACCTGCCCGAGGCCACCCGCATGGGCCAGCAGCTGCTCTCCGAGTTCGGGTTGAAGGTGGGCGAGCTGCGCCTGGTACCCTCCGGTGGCGGTCGTTTCGAGGTCTCTCTTAACGGGAAGTTGCTCCATTCCAAGCACGAGAGCGGCCAGTTCCCCAGCTCCCGGTTGGTCATCGACAAGATCAAGGAGCAACTCCAGACCGGGGCCGTCTGAGATAAGGGGAGCGTCGCCAGGCCCTCTTTTCAAGTTACGGGCCGCTGGTCGGGCCTTGGCCTTGTCCTACTGAGAGTGCGCCCCCGCTGGCGCCTACCCTTTGAGGACGGACTGCTCCGGGTCCAGGAGCCGCAGCAGCCCCAGCTCCTGCCGGGTCGGGGCCGCCAGCACGGAAAGCTCGTCCGCTACCTGGAGGCTCTGCCAGCCGCAGTTCTCCCGTAGCGTCCTCACCTGCTCTTCCCGGGAACTCCCAGAGGGACCGGGGAAGAGTGCCATCAGGGTGAAACGCTTGTCACGCCCGCGTTTGACGAAGGTCCCCCGATCGGAGACCAGGTGACGGGTGTTCTCCCCCGGCACCGTGATGTAGTCCAGCTGCTCCACGTAGCGCCGGGTCGAAAGGGGGGCCATCACCAGTATTTCTTGGGCTCCGGCGGAGATGTCCGGCGCTCCCCCGGCGCCGACCAGGTACATCCCGTTGGCCAGGCGGGTGGAGTTGAGGTTGCCGGCGGGGTCTATCTGGGCCGCTCCGAGGGTGCCCAGGCAACCGCTGCGGCGACCGTTGAGCACCGCTCCATAGACGTCAACGGTGCTGGACAGCATCTTGGAGCTGCTGACGTTGGCGTAGGAGTACATGCCGGGATAGCCAGGCGCGGGGCGATAGCCGAAGTCGCCGGTGCCGATGACCAGGTCGACGCTCAGCCCGCGCTCTTGCAACAGGAGATAGGCCAGCCAGGACGCCAGGCTGGTAGTCCCGATGCCCGTCAGTATGGTAGAGAGCCCATGGCCGCGCACTAGCTCTTGGATGCTGCGCGCGGCGGCGATGACCATCATCTCGGTGGGGCTGTAACCCTGGTCCAGACGAACATTCTGCAGCCCCTGCTCCACCGCCCGGCGCCAGCCGGAGGGCTCCGCCAGCGCCCGCAGGCGGCCCAGGCGCTCCTCTCCCAGCCGCGCGAGGTAGTCGGCGTGGCTCTGGGGCCCCAGCACCCACTCTTTTACCCAGCCCTCGTAGCTGGCGGGCTCCTTCCAGGCCTGCCGCTGGGCCAGGAGGAAGGGCAGGTCTTCCCCGTAGCCCTGGAAGTCGGGCAGGCCGCTACCTACCAGGGCTCGGGGATGGGCGCCGAAGGGCGCCTGGGCCACCGCCCGCACCTTGTAGCCCGGTATCGTGACCTGGGAGGCGTGGCGGCGCAGGAATTCGGTGGTGACCAGCCGCTCGCAGGTGACGATGACTCCGTCTCGGGCGGCCCGAGCGCCCCAGTAGCTGTCGCCGTCGGCGGGGATGCCGATCGCGTTGCCCGCCGGGTCGGCCGCCCAGGCGTGGACGAGGGATAGATCGGGGGCCAGGGCCTTGACCAAGCCCACCGGGGCTTCGCCGCCGAAGGGGTCGGCGATCTCCTTGAAGGCGCTGGCGTTCTCTTTGGCCATGGTGGTGCCCAGGAGGGAGCGGGTGGGCAGGAACTCCAGCCCCAGGGCGGCGGCCTGGAGGCGCTGCAAGTGAGTGTAGAGGGACCAGTTCTCGAAGCGTACCCCGTCCTTGAACGCCCGCCCCACGATGGGGCTGGGACCCGGCGGCAGGTAGAGGTCGGCGAAGTTGCTGGCCACCACCGTCTCCACCAGGCCCCCGTGGAGCAGGGAGAGGGCGTGTTCGCCCACGGTGGTCATGATTAGGGTGAAGCGGGGGTGGCCACCCCACCATTGACGGGCCAGCTCGCACAGGGCCGCCCGGGCGTCGATGCCGATGTGAAGGGCCATGCCGGGACGGACGTGGAGGCGCAGGGCCTCCGCCAGGGACGTCACCTTGGAGGGGCTCTCGTTCTCCCTGGGGGCGAAAGGCCCTTGCAGCAGGGCCTGGATTTCAGGGTCCATGGTCCTTCCTGGGTCTGCTGGCGGGGCCAGTGTAGCCCGAGCCTGGGCCCCCAAGCCTGATGTTAGCTACCTGGCGCCAGGTAGTTGACGGAGCGGTCAGCCTGCTCCTGGCCGCAGACGGAGCAGGCGATGTAGGCGCCGTCGGCTTGGCGCACGTCGGCGTAGAACTCCTCGCTGAGGAGCGCGAACAACTCCGGGCGGCAGGTGGTGCAGGCCACCACCTCGTCCAGGCTGGTGTGTCCGTGGAGCCCCGCGGCCATAGGCCACCTCCATCCCCTGGGCTTCGCTATTGGCCTCTGGGCTGCGCAATGTTCGGCGCCGGCGGTGAGGCCGCCTCGATACTACGCCCCAGGTGTCTGGCGGTCAACGGGCTCAAGCAAGGCCGTCGGGGCTCCCCCCAGGGGTTTGTAAATCCCCGGCTTGCACAAAAGGCATCCTGCCGGAATAGGAAGTGCAGAGTCCCGACCCTCGGGATCTGCCGGGGGCTAAAGGGGTGCCCCCCTTTAGCCTCCCCCTTCCTGGCTAGGAAGGGGGCTAGGGGGATGGTCGATGGCATCCTCAGGGCAGAGCCAGATCAGCGGCGCGCCGCACCCCGCCTGCTAGAATAGCTCCCAGCGAAGGCGGTGCCCATGCCCATCTTGAGCCGCGAGGCTATTCTGGAGCGCCTCCAGGCGACGCCGCCCCTGCTGGAGGGGCTCTTGGACCTCGAGGCCCAGCTCCAGCCCAACGGCGTTGACCTGACCCTGGCCTCCCTGGCCCGCATTTCGACGCCCGGACGCCTGGGCCCCGCCAATGCCGAGCGCCGCCTGTCGAAGCGCTCGCTCATGAAGTTCGACGGCGCTGGCTGGGCGCGCCTGCCACCCGGCCCTTACCTGTGTGTCTTCAACGAGGCTGTCCACCTGCCACGGGACTTGATGGCCTTCGGCCGCACCCGCTCCAGCCTGTTACGCTCCGGAGTCAGCCTCCACACCGCCGTCTGGGACGCGGGCTACAGTGGACGCTCCGAGTCGCTGCTGATGGTGTACAACCCGGAGGGGGTGGACCTGGCGCGCGACGCCCGCATCATGCAGATGGTCTTCCTGTCCCTGGACCGCGAGACCAAGCGGGGCTACGCGGGCCGCTTTTCCCGGGAGAACTTGAAGGCGAGGGCACCGAAAAGGGCGCCAGGGTAGAGGTTTTCCTAGGCCCGGAGAACAAGATGGCGGCCCGCACCCTCATCGGCACCTGCGGCTGGGCCGACCCCACCCTCATAAAGAGTGGCTTGTTCTACCCCAAGGAGGCCCGCACGGCGGAGGAGCGGCTGCGCTACTACGCCGCGCGCTTCCCCCTGGTGGAGGTGGACACCTCCTACTACGCCATACCAGCGGTGAGCGTGGTGGAGGGCTGGGCCCAGCGCACGCCTCCCGGTTTCGTCTTCGACATCAAGGCCTTCGGCCTGTTCACTGGCCAGCCGACCCCGGTGCGGGCGCTGCCGCCGGAGCTGAGGGAGGAGCTGCCGGCAGCGCTGAAGGAGAAGGCGCGCTTCTATTTCAAAGACCTGGACCGAGGCTGGCGCCGGCGATTCTGGGAGCTCTTCGCCGCCGCGGTGCTCCCCTTGGAGAGCGCGGGCAAGCTGGGGGCCGTGGTCTTGCAGTTCCCCCAGTGGTTCGTGCCCGGCAAGGAGTCTCTGGAGCAGCTACTGGAGTGCCGGGAGATGCTGCCCCAGCACCGCCTGGCGGTCGAGTTTCGCAACGGCTGGTGGCTGGGACCGCGGCAGCGTGAAGAGACCCTGGCCCTGCTGCGGGACCTGGACGCCAGCTACGTCTGCGTGGATGAGCCCCAAGGGTTCAAGAGCAGCGTGCCGCCCCTCGCCGCCGCCACCGCTCCGCTGGCGCTGGTGCGGCTCCACGGCCGCAACGCTGAGACCTGGCAGAAGAAGGGGCTCACGGCGGCCGAGCGTTTCAACTACCTGTACCAGCGCGGCGAGCTGGAGGAGTGGGTGCCCCGGGTGCAAGGGCTGGCGGAGCAGGCGCAGCAGGTACATATACTTTTCAACAACTGCTACTCAAACCAGGCCGTGGTGAACGCCCAGCAGATGGCCGAGCTGCTGGGCGCGCCCCTGGGGCCGGGTCCCGCGCCTAAGGGGCAGGCGCAGCTAATTTAGGGGGAATCGCGATCGCCTGACAGGGGAGCTTCAGACGCCTGCGGCGGCGATAACCAACTCGGTGCCGATACCAACAACTAAGCCTGCCATCAGGCCCACGGAAAACACCCCGTGGCGGCCTTCGCGCAAGCCGGTATAAACTAGGGTTTGAACAACGTAAATGATGGATCCGGCTGCGAGGGCTAGGAACAGCGTTTCTAAGATTTTACTGGTAAATGCCTGACCGATGATCGTACCCAGAAACGTCGGGCTCCCTCCAATGAGGCCCACAGACAAGAGGAACATCCAGGAAGGGCGCACACGACCCACCAGCGGCCCGATAATACCGAATCCCTCAGTAGCGTTATGCAAGCCGAATCCGATTATCAGTAGCAGCGCCAGACTGATAGCCCCTGCCGCCGCCTCCTGACCAATGGCTAGTCCCTCCGCGAAATTGTGGAAGCCGATTCCCACCGCAATCAACACGCTGAGCCTAATCGGGCTCTCCCATGCGGCGGCCGCCATGGCGCCTGGGCCTGGGGAGGCTTTGCCGCGTTGGAAGACTGAAGGTAAAAACACCAGTGTAAGGAAGCCCACCGCCAATCCCAACAAAGCTACTGCGCCCAACAGCGCCAGGGTACCCACGCCGTCCCTTCCCACGCTCTTTGCCGCGTCTTCGATGGGCTCGGTGAGGTGTTTAGTCACATCGACCAACAAGAAAAGGAGAATCCCCGCAGAAGCGGCCGCTGTTCCGATACGCCATACTTCGGAGACCCGCCGCATACGGGCCACGGGTAAGCCGAGGAATATGGTGTATCCGGCTAAAGCTCCTAACAGTAGAAGCTGAGAGAGCGGCACCGCTTGCTCCTAGGACGTATGTCTACCCTAACTTCATTTCTGAGGACGTACGTATTCTCTCGCTAAGTATACGCATATTGGTGGCAGTGTCAAGTTAAGTCCCTGGGGTAGTAAGCTGATGGACACGGTGCCGGTTAGAAGGGGCAGACCAGCAGGGTCGCCGCTACCTGCTGCCCCAGGACCAGCTCCTTCTCGACGCAGGCCTCGCAGTGCACCGTGATGGTGCCTTTGAACGCGGCTACCTGGCTTATCTGGATGGTCTCGCCCGGCACAAACCCGTGGGTCCCCAGGTATTGCAGCAGGTTTTGGTCGTCTTCCGGGACCCGCGCCACCACCGCCCGGGCCCCCTCGGACAGGGCGATGAGGGGAGTCAGGGGGGGCTGGGGCTGGGCATTCCGGTGCCCGGGAATGGGGTAGCCGTGGGGGCAGGTGGCGGGATCGTCCAGGAACTCCACCAACCGCTGCTCGACCAAGGAAGAGATGGCGTGCTCGAACAGGTGGGCCTCTTCGTAGACCAGGTGCCACTCCAGGTTGAGCACCTCGGTCAGCAGCCGCTCTGCCAGCCGGTGGCGGCGCACCACGTGCTCGGCGATGGCGTGCCCCTTGTCCGTGAGGGACAGGGCCTTGCCGGGCGCGATCTGGACCAGGCCATCGCGCACCAGGCGTTTAAGCATGCCGAAGGCGGTCGCGGGGGTGACCTCCAGGGTGTCGGCGAGGCGGGCGGCGATGGCCGGACGGCCCTGCTCGTGGAAGCGGTAGATAGTGGTCAGGTAGTCCTCGGAGGCCGCCGGGGTCGGCTTGGGCACGTGGGGCATTAGGGCCTCGCTTCGCTAACAGCAACTTCTAGTTTTAGTATACCCTGCCCTGGGACTTTGCCATAGAGCGGGAGATAGGCCACGGCCGCCTTTCACCCGCGCGGCGTAACTAGCCCTTGAAGAGCAGCTACTCCAGCACGCCGGCCACGACTAGCTGGTCAATCTCGTCGTTGCTGAAGCCCAGGAGCTCCCGGCAGACATAGTCGGTGTGTTCGCCCAGGAGGGGGGCGTGGCGGCGCAGGGAGACTGGTGTGCGGCTCAGCCGGAACGGCGGGCCGTCATAAGCGGTCTGGCCGGCCTCGGGGTGGCTCAGATACTGATAGTACCCCCGCGCTCGCAGGTGGGGGTCGTGCTTCAGGGTGTCCTCGGCGTCCTGGACCACGCCCGCGGCGTCGCCGCGGGCGTGGAGGAGGTGCATCGCCTCCTCGGCGGTGCGCTGAGCCGTCCAACCCTGGATGTGCCGGTCCAGGTCGTCCTCGTGGGCCTTGCGTCCGGCCAGGGTGGCGAAGCGCTCGTCGCGGGCCCAGGCGGGGTCGCCCAGGGCGGAGAGCAAGCCCTGCCACTCGGCGTCGGTGAAGACGGCGAGGGCGACCCAGCGCTCGGCCTTGCGCTCCGCCACCGGCCCGCGCTCGGCGAGATAGGTGACGACGCGCTCCTCGCCCCGGCAGCGGTAGACGCCATGGGGCGCGGCGTAGGGCAGGCGGTTACCCGGCCGCTGAGGGACGCGGCAGTTGGCGGTGTATTCCAGGATCGCCGTCTCCAGGATGCTGACAGCCGACTCGAACTGGGACATCTCTATGTGCTGGCCCTGGCCGGTGCGGCGGCGGTAGCGCAGGGCGGCCAGGATGGCGATGGCCAGGGTTGATGACGTAGTCCGTGTAGTTGGTGCCGGTCCCCAGGGGTGGGCGGTGGGGGAAGCCCATGAGATAGGCCAGGCCGCCCAAGGGCGTTATGGTAGCGCCGAAACCCGCGTAATACTTGTGGGGGCCCCGTAGGCCCTGCATGGGTTGGTCCGCCCAGATGATGTCGGGCTTTACCTGGCTGGCCTGAGCGTAGGTCAGGCCCCAGCCCTCCATGACGCGGGGCGAGAAGTTCTCCACCACCACATCGCTGACCTTCAGCAGCCTCCAGATGATCTCTCGGGACTGGGGCTTGGAGAGGTCCAGGAACAGGGAGAGCTTGCTGGAGTTGAAGTTGTTGTAGTAGCCGGAGCAGTTCAAGTTGCTCGCCTTGCTGTCGGCGATGGGTTGGGCGAGGCGCAGGCCGTCCAGATGGCCCTGGGATTCGAAGCGGATGACCTCGGCGCCATGGTCGGCCAGTATCTTGGTGGCGATGGGCCCGGCCCCAAACCAGGAGAAGTCGGCGATGCGGACGCCGGCCAGGGGGAGGGCAAGTGGCGTGGGGGGGGCAGATTATGGGCCATGGGTTGTCCCTCGTGCTGGTGCCGAGCTCAGGGCTCGGAGCGGTACAGGATACGGCGCGCGAAGCCGGGCCAGGAGTCCGCGGAGCTCTCCATGTCACGGAAAGCGACGGTGGGCCCCGCCAGGTGCTTGGTGATGAGCCCCTGGATAGCGTGGAGGCGTGTGCGCAGGTCGTCGGTGAGGCTGGTCACGATGGTTTCGATCAGGATCACCTCGCCCAGGGATACGGCCGCTACCTCCCTCACCTGGTCGATATGGAGTCGCCGCAGGTTGACCAAGTAAACCTCCACCAGGGTCACCACCTCGGGCGGCACGTCCTGGCCCGCGGCCTTGCCGCCCTGCCCCTGGGCGGGGGCGTCCTCAGATTGCACCGGCGGCCTTCAGCAGCTGAAGCTCCGGGGGCGATAGACCCAGCTCTCTCCGGTATATCTCGTCGTTGTGCTCTCCGATGAGGGGGGCCCGGCGGCGGAGGCGCCAGGGCGTCGCGCTGAAATTGTAGGGCCCACCGGGGTAAACAAGGGTGGCCCCCAGCTCGGCATGGGTAACCTGGTGGAAAAAACTCAGGGCCGCGAGCTGTTCGCTGGCTAGCAAGTCGGCCGGGGAGCTGAGGGGGACGAGCATGATCCGGCGGCCCTGGGCCGCGTCGTAGAGCTCCTTCTTGGTGTAGGAGCGCAGGAAGGCCTCCACCAGGCTGTCGATGTGCTGGAAAACGCGCAGCCGCTCGTTCAGCTGTTGGGCGTCCACCGTCAGGGCCATGAGGGAGCGAAAGTCGTTGACGACGGCGATGACCTCCTGCCACTGGGGCTCCAGCAAGTCTCCCACCTTGCCTTCGCCGGCCATCCAAGCGAGCAGGTCGTCCCAGGTCGCGCCGTGACCGGCAATGAGGGAGAGGAAGACATGGCCGTCGGCGCACTCGTAGACGCCGTTGGCGGGGAAGGAGCGGCGGCCGCCCGCGCGCCGACGGATGTGGCCCTTGATATCGAAATGCATCATCGCCGTCTCCTGGGTCACGGAGGCGGCCTCCTGGAGCGAGACGTCTACATGCTGGCCCAGCCCCGAGAGCTCCCGCTCGTACAGCGCCATCAGGACGCCGATGGTGGCCTGCACCGAGCCCATGTGGTAGGCCTGGGAGCCCCAGAAGCTGTTGGGAGGGTCCTCCGGCATCCCCGCCAGAGTCATGACGCCGCTCATGGCCAGGCTGGTTATGTCCGCGACCTTGAAGTCCTTATAGTGCCCCCACTGGCCGAAGCCGGTGATGCTGGTGACGATGAGGCGGGGGTTGAGCCGGCTCAGGCTTGCATGGTCGAGGCCCAGGGAGGCGAGGTGACCGGGGGGATAGCTCTCCACTAGCACGTCGGCCCGCTCCGCCAGCCGCCGGAAGAGGGCCCGGCCGCCGGCGCGTTCCAGGTCCAAGGTGATGCCGCGCTTGTTGGTATTGAAGTGGAACCAGTAGAGGCTGCGCTCGGGGTGAGGCTCGTCGTGGTAAAAGGGGGGCAGGTTACGCAGGGGGTCGCCGCCCGGACACTCCACCTTGATGACGTCGGCGCCCAGGTCGGCCAGCAGTTTGGTGCAATAGATACCCTTGGCGTCCGCCAGGTCCAGGACCCGAATATCGCCGAGCAGTGTTGCCTCGGCCTCCTCTGCGCCTGGTGGAAGGGCTTGCACCATGGCTGCCTCCCCGTGGAGTATGCCCCATTCTACATCAGGTCGCACTTGAGATAGGGTCAGCGCGGGGCCTGCGAAAGCGCCTGGCCCCTCCTTAAGCCTCTCGGAGAGGAAGGCGCCTGCCTTGACGGGCGGCAACCCTGGGCGTAGAATGGCATAGGCGCCGTAGCGCAGCTTGGAGGGTGTTATGCCTATTTACGAGTATCAGTGCGGGGCTTGTGACACCAAGTTCGAGCTCTCCCGACCGGTGACGGAGGCCCTCCAGCCCGCGACCTGCCCCAGCGGGCACGATGGCGCTCGGAAGCTCTTCTCCGCTTTCATGACCTTCAGCAAGGGCGCCAACGGCGTCCTGACGGCCGTCTCTGGAGGCGGTGGCGGCTGTAGCTCTTGCGGCGACAAAAACTGCGGTAGTTGCGGTTCCAGCCTGTAAAACAAGCAGCCCGTGGGCCAGGGCCTGGGGTCACACCCCAGGCCCTTTGTTTTAGGCGCACGGGAGCCTCTGAACACCTCGCCTGCGCCGGCATAATCCCGGTAGCTGCCCCCGCGTGCCTGGTTCTCCGTTAAGGGACGTTCGTACGCTTGGCAGCCCCGCGTCGCCAGCGCAGGAACAGCGCTGCCGCTGTCGCCAGCACCCCCGCCTCCAACAGGACCGCCGTGGACAGCAGCAGCGTCGCGTCTCTGAAGAAGCCTTCCGGGAATAGGGCGATCAGATAGTGCTGCGCTGGGTCCAGCTGCCAGAAGTCGTTGCTGAAGCTGATCAGGTGGAACTGCAGGAACAGCGCTTCGAAGCCCACCAGGCTGCCGATCCCCACGGCGGCCAGGAGAGCGATGGTGAGGACGGCGCCGGTTAGGGCTTTCCTGGCCAGCGCCGCGGCCAGCTGACGCCGTGCCGCCAGGGCGCCCAAGACCACGAAGCCCACGGCTACTGCCAGGCTGCCCCACATCAGGCGATAGTCCAGCCGTACCAGCCCCTTCACGTCGCGCATGTGGGCCACCTCGCGCTCGGTGAAGAGATCCCTCTCCTGCCCGCGGACCGCCACCCTGATCTGGAGCGGCTCCTCCGGGGAGCGAAAGTAGCGGACGAAAGCGGGGCCCACCACCCCCTCCAGGTCGCGTTCGGAGATGCCCACGGCCTCGGCGATGGCGTACTTGCTGAAGCCATACTCGTAGAGAGCGGGCGCCGCCACCAGACCCCGGAGGCTGGCCGTGATCAAGAAGATGGGGATGCTCAGGACCAGGGCGAGGCCCCACAGCCAGAAAAGCCCTCGGAGAAGGCCGCGCGGCCAGGGACGCGTCGCCGCGCGCGGGGCCTTCTCCGCAGTAGTTGTCTCCTCCACCATTCTGCCTCCAGGGAGCGCTCCAGCGTATAATCTGGGGCGAATCCAGTATATAGGCTGCCTCTGGGGGGTGCCATGGCCACCAGCATCGCGGGCCTCGGAACAGCCCTCGCCGCCCTTGGGCTGGAGCCTGTGCCAGATGGACTCCAGATTGTGGATGCCGTCGCCGACCTGCGCTTCGATGCCACCCGCCCCGTGCTTATTACCGGCCTCACCGATGATGCCATCCCCACCGCCCTCCAGGGGGAGCTGTCCCGGCGCTACCAGGAGACCCACGCTGTATCCGTGGTCACCAGCGCCACCGGCGCGGCCCGCGTAGTACCCGCGACCGTGGGAGGTCTGGCCAGGCTGCGGGCCCTGCCCGCCCCGCTACACCTCTACCTACCGCCGCTCCCCTGGGACCAGGACCTGGGCTCTTTTGCCACGGTCGAGCGCATCGTGGCGCGCCTGCGGGGCGAGGGCGGCTGCCCCTGGGACCGCCAGCAGACCCACGAAAGCCTGAAGCGCTACCTCCTGGAGGAATGTTTCGAGGCCCTGGAGGCCCTCGACCAGGGCGCCCCCGGTCAGGTGGCGGAGGAGTTAGGCGATCTCCTCTTGCAGGTTCTCCTCCACTCCCAAATCTACCGCGAGGAGGGGGCTTTCGACGTCCACGGCGTCCTGGCCACCCTTGCCTCCAAGCTCATCCACCGCCATCCCCACGTCTTCGGCAACGTCAAGGTGAAGGACGCCGACGAGGTGGTCGCCAATTGGGAGGTGCTCAAGGAGGCCGAAGGCAAGGTCAGGGACTCGGCCCTGGACCGCATCCCCGCGGGGATGCCCGCCCTCGCCCGCGCCCAAGAGCTCCAGCGGCGCGCCGCCGCCGTCGGCTTCGACTGGCCCGAGGCCGAAGGGGTCTTGCAGAAGCTCAGCGAGGAGGTAGCCGAGCTAAAGGCTGTGACCGATAGCGGCCGGCGCCGCCAGGAGCTGGGCGATGTCATCTTCTCCGTGGTCAACGCCGCCCGCTGGCTGGGGCTCGATGCCGAGGAGGCGCTGCGCATGGGCAACGCCCGTTTCGAGCGACGCTTCCGCGACATGGAGCGGCGGGCCAGGGAGAGCGGCCACGCCCTGTCCAGCCTGGACCTGGCCGCTCTGGACCGGCTCTGGAGCGAGGCCAAGGCCGCTTTGGGCTAGCGCGGCTTTGCACCAAGAGCCGCATTTCTCCGACCAGACCCTCTCCATGAGCATGCCCGCGACCATACCCCTGGTCCCTCCCTGTCCAGGAGGGGGGTAATATAACAGGGAGAGAAGGGGGGGAACCCCCTCCGACTCCCTCCCGCCGCAGGCGGGCCGGCAGAATGACCTTTGAGTGTAAAGCCTGACTAGTGCCTTTTTGACAGCAAGGTAGGCAGGGCGTACCATGGCCGCGGCCCGGGGGCAGCCTGGCCCCAGTAAGCTGGGCCAGTTCCCGAATGCCTCCCTAGACTCAGGAGCAAGCCGTGGCCGAAGCAGCGGGCGTCCAGCGGCGCCCACGGGTTTTCTACGGCTGGTGGATAGTCCTCTGCTCCTGGGTTGGCGACTTCTTCAGCCTGGGCATCAGCTTCTACGGCTTCAGCCTGTTCATCAAGCCGATGAGCGAGGAGCTGGGCTGGAGCCGGGGCGCGCTCTCCTTTGCCCTCACCATACGTTCCCTGGTGAACATCGCCCTCGGCCCAGTGGTGGGCCGCATCCTGGACCGCTGGGGGCCCCGCTTCCTGATGGCGGGAGGCGCTCTGGCGGCGGGCGCCGCGCTGTTGTTCCTCAGCCAGGTCCATAGCATCCTGCAGTTTTACCTAATCTTCGGCTTGCTGTGATCCCTGGGCTTTGGCACCACGAGCGGCCTGGTCACCACCACCGTCGTCTCCAAGTGGTTCGCGCGCCGGCGAGGCCGCGCGGTGGCCATCGCCGCCACCGGCATCTCCATAGGCGGGATCACCCTCACCCAGCTCACCGCCTTCCTCTTGGCCCACTACGATTGGCGCACGGCCTGGATAGTGCTGGGCCTCCTGCTGATGGTGGTGATAGTGCCCATGGCGTTGCTGATCATGCGGCGCCAACCCGAGGACATGGGCCTGCGGCCCGATGGCGATCTGAGCGAGGCAGAGCGCCAGGCGAGCCCTGCGAGAGCCGCCAGGGGGCCCACACCCCCTGCCCGCCGCCGCTGGCGTCTGCCCATACGTCCTAAGCAAGAGGAGCGAGACTGGACGCTGCGGGAGGTCGTGTGTACCCCTACCGCCTGGCTGTTGGTAGTGGCGTCTAATCTCTCCGGCCTCTCCATCAGCACTCTGACGCTCCACCAGGTGCCGCTGCTGCAAGACCGCGGGCTCTCCGTGGCCACGGCAGCCACCGTGGTCACTTTCTTCGCCGTGGGCTCGCTAACCGCCAAGATTGTCTGGGGCTGGCGGCGGAGATAGTGCCCCTGCGCTACCTGGCCACCCTAAACTTTTTGGGCGCAGCCGCCGCCATGGGCATCCTTTTCAATGTCCATAGCGCCACGGCGGCGTTTGCCTACGGCGCCACCGCCGGCGTGACCATGGGAGCCATGCCCGTCGTTCAGAACCTCCTGTGGCCCGAATACTTCGGGAGGGCTGCCCTGGGGACCATCCGGGGGTCTTTCGCCCCCATCGGCGCCCTCTCCTCGGGCTTTGGCCCTTTCCTGGGCGGCGCTCTCTTCGACGCCACCGGCAGCTACTCCATTGCTATCATCATCATAATCATCGCCACCAGCGCGGCGGCGGTGTTGATGTTCCTGGCCCGCCCACCCCGCGCGCCAGTAGCTAGGGTGACGCCGGCGCCTGCCCCCACCCCTCAACCCTAGCGGCCGGATTTGGCAGCGCAGCGCGTTTCTGCTACCCTGGCCCCACCTAGCTAAGCCAGCCACCTACCCCGAGGCTGGCGCATGCCAAGAGAAAGGAGCCCTATGAAGGCCGCCGTCCTCTACGAGCCAGGAAAGGCCCTGCGGTTGGAAGAGGTCGAGCTCGACCCGCCCAAGGAGCACGAGGTGCGGGTGCGCATCGCCGCCGCCGGCATCTGCCGCAGCGACCTCCACTTCATGAAGGGAGAGGCCAAGATCACCCTCCCCGCCGTCCTGGGCCACGAGGGAGCGGCCGTAGTGGAGCAGGTGGGCGCGGGCGTCACCACCGTAAAGGCGGGCGACCACGTCATCCTCTCTTTCGTGCCCAACTGCGGCCGCTGCTACTTCTGCACCATGGGGCGCACCAACCTGTGCGACACCCACGCCGCGACGGGCGCCAACCTCTTCGACGGCACCACGCGGCTACACAAGAACAGCCAGCGCATCTACCACATGGGGAAGGTGGCCTGTTTCGCTCAGGAGGCCGTCGTTCCCGAGAGCGGCTGCATACCCATCCCCAAGGACTTTCCCATGGCCCAGGCCGCCCTCATCGGCTGCTGCGTCACCACCGGCGTCGGGGCCGCCATGTTCTCGGCCCAGGTGCAGCCGGGCAGCGCCGTCGCCGTGGTCGGCTGTGGCGGCGTGGGCCTCAACGTCATCCAGGGCGCGCGCTTGCTGAGCGCAAGCAAGATCATTGCCGTGGATATCAACGATGCCAGCCTGGAGTTCGCCATGCGCTTCGGGGCCACCCATATGGTCAACTCCAAGGCGCAAGACCCCGTGGCCAAGATCCGAGAGCTGACCGGTGGCCTGGGCGCGGACTACACTTTCGAGGTCTTCGGCTCCGCGGAAACGGTGGAAGTGGCGTTTAACTCCTGCCGCAAGGGCGGCACCGTGGTCGTAGTGGGGCTAGCCCCCCTCTCCCAGCGGGCGGCCATCGACCCGGTGGCCCTGGTCCGCTTCGAGAAGACCTTGAAGGGGAGCTACTACGGCTCCTCGCGCCCCTCCCTGGACATGCTGCGGATGGTCGACCTCTATAAAGGAGGCAAGCTGAACCTGGACGACCTGGTGACCCGGCACTACAAGCTGGACGACATCAACAAGGCCTACGACGACCTGGAGCGGGGGGCCCCGGGTCGCGGGGTCATCACCAGCTTCTAGAGTTAGCACTCCAAGGGCTGGGACTCCGACAACGACGGCCCGCGGATCACAGGGGGGATAACCTCATGGCCGGGATGCACCCACTAGTGGAGCAAGTCCGGCGGGAGCTGCAGCCCCTGGAGCGCCGCATCAGGGAGCATCCTTACCTGCAGGCGGTGGAGAAGGGGGCCGTCCCCCGCGACAAGCTGCGCCTCTTCGTAGGGGGGCAGCGCCGCATCATTGAGAGCGACCTGAGCAGCGTGGCGCTGATGGTCTCGCGCTGCGTCACGCCGGCCGGCCGGGGATTCTTCCTCCAGGTGCTCCAGGGCGAGGATGCCGCCTTGGCCGCGCTGCACCCCCTGGCCGCTGCCCTGGGCCTCGATGAAGCGTGGCTCCGGGCCTACGAGCCCAGCCTTGAGTGCCAGGCCTATCCGCACTTGATGGCCTGGATGGCGCTCCACGCCGCGGAGGCCGAGATGGCAGGGGCGTTGGTCATAAACTTTGCCGCCTGGGGCGCGAACTGCGGGCGTCTGGACGCGGCCCTGCGGGCGCGCTACCGTCTCGGCGCGGATGCCACCTCGTTTTTCCAGCTCTTCGCTGCGCCACCATCCCCGGAACTCCAGGAGGCGGCGACGACGGTGCTAGAGGAGGGCCTGGCGGCCGGCGTGAGCGGGGCGCGCATCCGGAGGGCGGCCCGGCTGCTCCAGGCCTCCGAGCTCATGTTCTGGGACGGTATCCAACGGGCCTCCACGGAGGCCGGGCTACCCTAGCGGCCGGCCCCTATAAGGTGGGAGCAACCGCAGCGATCGCTTGCTCCGGACGTGACGGGGGGACGAAGTGCTGGGCGTGCTGACACTGAAGCGGCCGCATATCTTTCCGGGCTGGTATATCGTCGCGGGCTGCTGGCTGATCCACTTCTACCTGGTTGCCGTCTTCTTCATCGGCTTCACCAACGTCTTCAATCCTATCCGTAAGGAAATGGGCTGGACGGCGGCCGCCACGGCTTTGGCGTTCTCGATCCAGCGCTTCGAGGGCGGCATCGCCTCCCCTATCGTGGGGTTCGTCTTGGACCGCTACGGCCCGCGCAAGCTCATGCTCGCGGGGATGCTGGCAGTGGGCCTTTCTTTCGTGTTGATGAGCCGCATGCAGCACCTCTGGCAGTTCTATGGGATCTTCCTTCTGCTGTCCCTGGCCCTCTCCATGGGGTTCTCGGCGCCCTTCAACGTGGCCGTGGTACGCTGGTTTGCCAAGAAGAGGGGCCGCGCCCTCGGGATCATATACACCGGCGGCAGCTTCTCAGCCTTCTTGATTCCCCTGTACGTCCTCCTCATCCAGTCGGTGGGCTGGCGGACTGCCCTGCTCTATGCCGGCCTGGGCGTCTGGCTATTCTTGGTGCCCGCGACAGCGCTGGTGCGTTCGCGGCCCGAGCCCTACGGCTATCTGCCCGACGGCGAACCCCTGCCCCCGGGCCAGACGGCGGGCGAGCGCCAGGCCACCCTGGACGCCTCGCGCCGCGCCAGCGGCTCTGGCTTGACGGCCCGGCAGGCGGTGCGAACCCCCGCCTTCTGGCTGATCTCCGCCGCCTTCGCCCTCTCCGGCATGAACATCGGCGCCGTTATCGTCTTCATCGTCCCTCACCTCACATCTGATTCCGTTACGCCGGGAGGGTTCTCCCCCCAGGCCGCCGCCTTCATCGCAAGCCTGCTCATCGGCCTCAGCGGCCCCTGGCGCGTCATCGCGGGTACCCTGGCCGATCGCATCCCCGACAAGAAGTGGATCATGGCCGGAGTCTTCGCCCTGGAAGCGCTGGCGATGGTGGTGCTGGGCCTGACCCATTCCTACTGGATGGCGATCCTTTTCGCCCTCATCATGGGGCTGCCCCACGGCGCCTCCATCCCCGTCCGTCCCGCCTTCTACGGCGACTACTTCGGCACGCGCGCCTTCGCCACCATCCAGGGCCTCTCGGGCGCCCTCTCGGTCGCGGTTGGGGTAGCGGGGCCGGTGATGGCGGGCCTGATCTTCGACCGCACCGGCAGCTACGCCCCAGCCTTCTTCATCATGGCCGCCGCCACCGTGTTCGCCCTGCCCTTGCTCATCGCTGCCCGCAAGCCCGAGTGGGCCGCTGCTGCACGGGGCTGACCAGGTGTCTCCCGACGACGTCTTCGAAAGCCTCCAGCGCCGGCCCCAGTACCAGCTCTACGCTGCCGTCTCGTCGATACAGGAGACGCTGGCCCACGCGCAGTTCCCCAGGGTGCTGCCAGGGTCGTTCCAGCTCACCACGGCCCACTTCTGGCTCCTGCCCGATGAGGAGTACCGCCGCCGCCAGGTTGAGCGGGTCAGGCGCACCTTCCATCCCAGCCTCCCCGGGCCCCTGGTCCAGCGCAACGCCGATTGGGTCGCCGCCTCCCACGTCGCCTACGACCCCGACAGCCAGCGCATCCTGGTCACGGAGTCCTTCTTCGCGGGCGCCCACGAGACCGACCCCCGCTACCGGTTCCTGCCCATCCCGGTCTTGGGCAAGGAGCTGGCCCACCTGGTGGGCCGGGTGTTCGAGCAGCGCGTCACCGACCCGGCGGAGCGGCGCTCCGTGGAGGAGAGCCTGCGCCATCTGGGGATAGCCGAGCGGACGGCGGACCAAGTGGTCATCAAGCGCTGGGGCATGGCGCGGGACTACTATCTGGACGGCTATTTCCTGGGGCAGGATGCCAAGGTGTTCTTCTTGCAGGACCTAGCGGCTGACGCCTTCGGCCAGACGATCTTCGTCTTCGCCACCATGCTCAACTTCGACCAGACCTTTCCGGAGGCCGTGGAGTACGTCTTGCGGGGCCACGAGCAGACCGCTACCGCCAAGTCCCAGTACATCGCGCGATTCTATCGCTACGCCCTGGAGGTGGGCCTGGAGGCGCTGCTGGCGGCTGGCGTTGCCGGCGACGAGTTCCAGTTCCAGGCGCTGGGGGCGCAGCGCTACGGGGAGCGCCCGAACCAGCAGCGCCTGGCCGAGCTGGCGGTGCTGCGCGATAAGGTCGTGGGCCGCAACCTTTGGGACTACACGCTGGGCTAGGGTTGCCTTGCACAGGAAGTCTTGTTTCTTCGGGCTGGCTCTCCCCTGGCGATGCCTTCGGCCCGCCTGCGGCGGGCCCCTTCCTGGCCCGGAAGGGGGTAATATTAAAGGAGGGAGGAACAGGGGACATCCCCTTCGGCCCGCCTGCGGCGGGAGGACCACTCTGCACTCCCTGTATTCCGGCAGTACGAGGAAGAGTTATCAAGGCTAGCACCACCCCCCCTCGCGCCTTGACCATCGCCGGGTCCGACAGCAGCGGCGGGGCCGGCATCCAGGCTGACCTCAAAACCTTCGCCGCCTTCGGCATCTACGGAATGTCGGCCATCACCGCCGTCACCGCCCAGAACACGCTGGGCGTCGCCGCCGCCCAGGAGTTGCCCACCGCCCTCATCGCCAAGCAGATCGAGGCGGTGGTCGAGGACATAGGAGTCGACGCCCTCAAGACGGGCATGCTGGCCTCCAAGGAGATCGTGAGCATCGTGGCCGCCACGGTCCGCCGGTTAGGGCTGACCAACCTGGTGGTGGACCCGGTGATGGTGGCGAAGGGCGGCCACCCACTGCTGGAGGCCGACGCTCAGGAAACGCTGGCGCGGGAGCTATTGCCCCTGGCTACGGTGGTGACGCCCAACCTGTACGAGGCGTCTATCCTGGCGGGTTTTCCGGTGCGGTCGCTGGATGATATGAAGCGCGCGGCGCGGGCGCTGGTAGACCTGGGCGCGCGCTGGGTCGTGGTGAAGGGCGGCCACCTGGAGGGCGCGGAGGCGGTGGACGTCGTCTATGACGGCAGGGTGTTCACGCTGCTCAGGGCCCCCCGCGTCCAGACTCGCAACACCCACGGCACCGGGTGCACCTTCTCCGCCGCCATCGCCGCCGGCCTGGCACGGGGGCGGGCCCCCCTGCCCGCTTGCGAGCGGGCCAAGGAGTACGTAACGGCGGCCATCGCCAGCGCCGTGGGCCTGGGCAAGGGCCAGGGGCCCACCAACCACCTGGCGGGGGTGAGCAGCCGGTGGGCTTGAACGCCAGGCATTCTGTCCCTCGCGACGGGCCTCCGGGGTAGCCGTGAACAACCCCCGGCCCTTCGGCTACGCTCAGGGCAGGCTCCGGGGGACCCTAGGCACTCCGTCAATTGAGGCGTCCTTGCATTGCCCCTTTACCGCCGCCTTATAATTGCCTGAAACCCTGAGGAGGTGTGTCCATGCCAGTGACCCCGCCACCGGTGTCCAAGTTCGGCATCTACATGAACAAGACCAGCCACTACTGCGTCCGCATCAACTCCCCCTACTGGCTCCCGGAGGAGAAGGAGGGCTGGGTGATGGTGACCCCCGAGGTCAACGCCACCATCCTCAAGATCCGCGAGGAGGCGGTGAGTAAGAAGCTGGTGAAGCCGGCGGACAAGGACAAGGTCATCTGGGAGCCCCTCAAAAGCTAAGGCTGGTGTGGGCGACGCCCCGCCGGCCCTGCAGGGGTAAGGATGTCGCCTGGCAGGTATTTTGCCGCGCCAGGCGGGTCGCGGACCCTTAGGCTACTTGTCACTCTCCTTCTTGGATTGGGACAGGGCAGCCTGGGCCGCCGCCAGGCGGGCGATGGGCACCCTGAAGGGGGAGCAACTCACGTAGTTGAGGCCGGCCCCATGGCAGAACTCGATGCTGGAGGGGTCGCCGCCGTGCTCGCCGCAGATCCCCACCTCTAGGTCGGGCCGGGTGGCGCGGCCTTTCTTGACGGCCATCTCGATGAGCTGGCCCACCCCGCTGCGGTCGAGGACCTGGAAGGGATTATCCGGCAGGATCTTGCGCTGCACGTACTGCAGGAGGAACTTGCCCTCGGCGTCGTCGCGGCTGTAGCCGAAGGTGGTCTGGGTGAGGTCGTTGGTCCCAAAGCTGAAGAACTCGGCGTGCTGGGCGATCTCGTCGGCGGTGAGGCAGGCGCGGGGCACCTCGATCATGGTGCCGAACTTATAGGGCACCTTCGCCCCCTGCTCCCTCTCCACCTGCCGGGCGACAGCCTCCAGCTGCTCACGGACCAGCTTCAGCTCGTTCACGTGGCCCACCAGGGGGATCATGATCTCAGGTCGCACCGGCACTCCCTCCCTGGTGAGGGTGCAGCAGGCCTCCAGGATCGCCCGCACCTGCATCTCATTGATGGCGCCGTAGAGGAGCCCCAGGCGGCAGCCTCGGAGCCCCAGCATGGGGTTCTGCTCCCGCATCCCCTCCACCGCCCGCAACAACCCCTGCTTCTCCTCCAGGAGCGGAGGGTTGTTACCCCTCACCCGCAGCTCCGTGACCTCCACCAAGAGCTCCTCGTAGCGGGGGAGGAACTCGTGGAGGGGCGGGTCCAGGAGGCGGATGATGACGGGGCGGCTGCCCATGGCGCGGAAAATGCCCTTGAAGTCCTCCCGCTGGAACTGCAGAAGTTGTTCCAGGGCCCCATGGTAGTCCTTAATTGCCTTGGAGCGCTCCACCTTGCCCTGGGCGTCCTTCACCTGCCGCAGCTGCGCCGGGCGCCTCTCCTCGGAGGCCTGGGCCAGCTCCCGCTGCAGGGCGGCCAAGCTGTCCTCCATCTCCGTGGCCTGCCCGGCGGCCAGGATCATCTGGCGCACTATAGGGAGGCGCTCCTCCTCGAAGAACATGTGCTCGGTGCGGCAGAGGCCAATGCCCTCGGCACCGAACTCCACGGCGCGCTGGGCATCGCGGGGGTAGTCGGCGTTGGCCCACACCCCCAGGCGGCGCACCTCGTCGGCCCACTCAAGGAGGGTCTGCAGCTCCTTCTCCTGGCTCAGGTCAGGGGGCACGGTCTGGATGCGCCCCTGAAAGACCTGCCCCGTGGTGCCATCGATGCTGATCTCCTCGTGCTCGCGCACGACCTTATCGCCCGCGCGCAGCAGCCGCTTCTCGGGGTCCACCTCGATGGCCTCGCAGCCGGCGACGCAAGGCTTGCCCAGCCCGCGGGCTACGACGGCGGCGTGGCTGGTGGCGCCGCCGCGGGCGGTCAGGATGCCCCGGGCGACGAGCATGCCGTGGACGTCGTCGGGGTTAGTCTCCTGCCGCACCAGAATGACGGCCTCCCCCCGGGAGCCCAGATCCTTGGCCTTGTCGGCGTCGAAGATGGCCTGGCCCGTGGCGGCGCCCGGGGAGGCGTTGAGGCCCGTGGCCAGCAGCCTACCCTGGGCGGCGGCCCCCTCCTTCGCCTTCTCGTCGAAGCGGTCGTGCAGGAACTCGTTTATCTGGTTGGGCTCGACCCGCAGCAGCGCCTCTGCCCTAGTGATCAGGCGTTCGTTGGCCATGTCCACCGCCATCTTCACGGCCGCCTTGGCGGTGCGTTTGGCGGAGCGCGTCTGGAGCATGTAGAGGCGGCCGCGCTCCACCGTGAACTCCAGGTCCTGGGCATCGCGGTAGTGCTGCTCCAACCGGCGGGCAATCTGGGCGAACTGCTGGTAGACGGCCGGCATCTCCTCGTGGAGCTGGGCGATCTTCTTGGGGGTGCGGATGCCTGCCACCACATCCTCCCCCTGGGCATTGGGCAGGTACTCCCCGTAGAGGACCCGTTCGCCCGTGGCCGGGTCGCGGGTGAAAGCGACCCCGGTGCCGCTCTCGTTGCCCAGGTTACCGAAGACCATGGCCACGATGCTGACCGCCGTGCCCAGGTCGTGGGGGATCTTGTTGAAATCGCGGTAGTCGATGGCGCGCTTGTTGTTCCAGGAGGAGAAGACCGCCTGGATCGCCAGGCGGAGCTGTTCCTGGGGGTCGCTGGGGAAGGCCTTGCCGGTGTGCTGCTGCACCAAGGCGAGGAACGCCTCCACCAGCTGCCGTAGGTCCCGCGCCGCCAGGTCGCTGTCTAGCCGCGCGCCTGTCTTGCGCTTCGCCTCCTCCAGCTTGGCTTCGAACTCGGCCGGGACCATGTCCAGGACAATCTTGCCGAACATCTGGATGAAACGTCGGTAGGCGTCCCAGCCGAAGCGCTCATCGCCCGTGGCTGCGACCAGGCCCTTGAGAGTAAGCTCATTGAGACCCAGGTTCAGCACGGTGTCCATCATGCCGGGCATGGAGAACTTGGCGCCCGAGCGCACGGAGACCAGTAGGGGGTTCTTGGGGTCGCCCAGGCGCTTGCCCGACTCCCGCTCCACTTCCTTCAGCGCCTCCAGGGTCTGCTCCCACATCCCCGGAGGGAACTGCTCCCCAGCCTGGTAAAAGGCGTTGCAGGCCTCCGTGGTAATGGTGAAGCCGGCGGGCACGGGGAGGCCTGCGTTCGTCATCTCGGCCAAGCCGGCGCCCTTGCCTCCCAGGAGATCCCTCATCTGGGCATTCCCCTCGCGGAAGGGATAGACCCATTTTCGCGCCGCATCGGAGGCGGCCTGGCGCGAAGGCTTTGAAGTGAGCTTCATAGTTTTCCTCGTTCTCGTGGTGGCGCTCGTGGGTGATAGAAAAGCCCTTAAGCGACCCCCATTATAGCCTGCCCCGAAGCGGGTCAAGCACGCCAGGATCCCTGCCTGAGCGTGCTATAATCCGTCAGGCCCTTGCCTCTGGTGAAGGAGGCGTCTTTTGGCCCCGGAGCACTCCATCCGCCTGCACCGGGAGCGGCTGCAGGCGCCTGACCACAGTCCGCACCGGCATCAACCTCGGCCCGGCGCTCTCCTCTCGATACCTGCGGGACCCTATGGCAGGTGCGACCAGACCGTCGCCAACGGTACCAGGCGGGTGTAGCCGTGTCCGTCATCGACGAGATCAAGGGCAAGCTGGACATCGTGGAGGTGGTGGGCGCGTACGTGCCCCTGAAAAAGGCGGGGCGCAGCTTCAAGGCGCCCTGCCCCTTCCACTCCGAGCGCACCCCATCCTTCGTGGTTGACCCCGCCCGCCAGAGCTGGCACTGTTTCGGCGCCTGCTCGGAGGGCGGCGATATCTTCGCCTTTGTAATGAAGAAGGAGGGGCTGGAGTTCGGCGAGGCGCTGCGGCTGCTGGCCCAGCGGGCGGGGGTCGAGCTGGTGACGCAGCAGGTCGCGGAGGGGCCCGATGAGCGTGACCGTCTGCGCCAGGCCCACGAGGCGGCGGCGCTCTACTACCACAACCTGCTGCTGAATTCAGCGGCGGGCCTGGAGGCCAGCCGCTATCTATTGGAGCAGCGGCGGCTGACGGCCAAGAGCATCGAGGACTTCCAGCTTGGGTTTAGCCTGGACTCCTGGAGCGCCCTGAAGGCCCATCTGCTAGAGCGCGGCTACAGCGAGGCCGAGCTCGTCCTGGCCGGGCTCCTGCGACGACGCGACGATGGCTCCGGCAGCTACGATGCCTTCCGCGGACGCATCATGTTCCCCATCTGGGACCAGAGGGGCCACGCCGTCGGCTTTGGCTCGCGTGCCCTGACCGCGGAGCAGACCCCCAAGTACCTGAACTCGCCCCAGACCCCCATCTTCGACAAGAGCGGCACCCTCTACCCCATCCACCGGGCACGTCAGGCCATCCGCCGGGAGGACAAGGCGGTGATCGTAGAGGGCTATCTGGACGCTATCATGGCCCACCAACACGGCCTCGAAAACGTGGTGGCCGCCCTGGGCACCGCGCTTACGGAGCAGCAGGTGGCGCTCTTAAAGGGGCTCACCAAGCGCCTCGTCTTCGCCCTGGACCCCGATGCCGCTGGCGACGCCGCGACGCTGCGGGGCATCGGGGTGGCCAGCGAGGCCCTGGACCACAAGACCGTCCCGGTGCCCACACCACGCGGATTGATAAGGTATGAGCGCGTCCTGGATGCCGAGATCCAGGTGGCCGCCCTGCCGCCAGGCAAGGACCCCGATGAGATCATCGCCGGGGACCCTGGCGCCTGGCGGCGGTTGGTGGAGGGCGCCCAGCCGGTAACCGACTACCTGTTCCAGGCCGCGGCCGCCCGCCACAACCTGGGGGAGGTGGAGGAGAGGGCGGCCCTGGTCAAGGAGCTCTTGCCCGCCGTCGCCGAGCTGAAGGACCCCGTGCGACGCGCCCACTACCTGCAACGGCTGGCCAAGCTGGGGCAGGTACAGGAGGAGGCGCTCCAGGCGGAGCTCAGGCCCGCCCCGCGGGGTCGGTCCAGTTCCAGGGAAGGCGCCGCTCAGACACCCGGCCCTGCCCAGACGCGCGAGCCCTTGGAGGAGCACCTGTTGGTCCTGCTGATCCAGTACGCCGAGCTGCGTGCCCTGGCCGGGGACCTTGCCCCCAGCGCCTTCGAACGCTGGGAGAACCGGGCCTGCTTCGAGGCGCTCCGCCAGGGGCCCTCCCTGGATGCGGCCTTGCGGGTCCTGCCGCCGGCGCTGGAGACGCACTGGGAACACCTTAAGCAGGCTACTCTGCCGCCCATGGGTGTCGAGGCACGAGAGCGAGCGGTGGGCGACGGCGTCCGGCGGCTCAAGGAGCGGGCGCTGCGCCGTCGTTGGGCGCAGAGTGGCCAAATCCTGGCTGATGCATATACTGAATTGCGGGCCGACCCTGCCCCAGGGGAGGCCGTCGCAGAGCACCTACGCCTCTTCGAAGAGGGGGCCGCCAGCGCCAACGAACTGGGCTGGCTGCTGCACCAGCAGCGGCGAGGGCCAGGCAGCGAAGGAGAGCAGCGCGATGCAACGCCTAGGGAATAAGCGCGAGCTGGGGGAGCTCCTCTCCAAGGGAAAACAGCAAGGGCACGTCACTCCCGAAGACATCCTGGGGACCTACGCCAAGGCCGCCCGCCAGGACGGGCGCCTGGACGATGTATACACCGCTCTGGCAGACCACAATATCCCCATCGTGGTGGAAGACGAGGCGCTCTGGTCCGCGCGCCGGCCCGGCCTGGACTGGGAGACGAAGGTCCCCGAGACTCCGGAGGTGGAGGCCGCCCTGGAGATCGAAGACCACGAGATGATCGATGACCCGGTGCGGATGTACCTGCGGGAGATCGGCCGGGTTTTTCTGTTAAATGCCAAGGATGAGAAGGTTCTGGCTCGCAAGATGGAGGAGGGTAAGCACATCCGCTTGGTGGAGGGGGAGCTGTTCCAGGGGATGGGGCGCGCGCCCGCCGCCGTGGACGTGGCTATCGCTCTGTTGCAGCGGGCCTGCCTGTCCGCCCCCCTCATCAGCGCCACCGAAGAGGAGCTGGGGCTACCCTCAGGCCGGGGCCCCGTAGCCAGTATGACGGAACCCAGGCTGCGGGCGGCCATCGACGGCGAGCTGGACCAGAACCTGATCCGGGGGCTGGTGCAGAGGGAGGAGCACCAGAACGGCCACCTAGAGCCCATCCTTATAGCCCTTTCCCTGGACCTGCGGTTGATCCCACCCGAGGTCCACGCGGCCCTGGGCGACGCCTACTCCTTCATCGAGGCGCGGGCCTATTCCACCCTGCCTGAGTTTTACGAGTCTCTGGGGGCCTACGAACTGCCTTTTCGCCGCACCTTCGACCTCCAGAAGGACGAGGCCCACCGGGCCGAGGCCCACCTGGTGGAGGCGAACCTCAGGTTGGTGGTCAGCGTAGCCAAGAAGTACATAGGCCGGGGCATGTCCCTCCTGGACCTCATCCAGGAGGGGAACATCGGCCTGATCCGCGCGGTGGAGAAGTTCGACTACCGCAAGGGCTACAAGTTCAGCACCTATGCCACGTGGTGGATCCGCCAGGCCATCACCCGCGCCATCGCCGACCAGGCCCGCACCATCCGCATACCCGTCCACATGGTGGAGACCATCAACAAGCTGGTGCGTGTCAGCCGGCGTCTTATCCAGGAGTACGGGCGCGATCCCACCAGCGATGAGATCAGCGTGGGGATGGAGATCACCCCGGAGAAGGTGCGCGAGATTATAAAGGTCAGCCAGGAGCCGGTGAGCCTGGAGACTCCCATTGGCGAGGAGGAGGACTCCCACCTGGGCGACTTTATCGAGGACCGTAGCGCCCTGGCGCCTGCGGAGGCGGCCAACCATCAGCTCCTGCGGGAGCAGGTGGAGGAGGTGCTGAACAGCCTCAACGCCCGGGAGCGCCGGGTGCTCCAGCTCCGCTTCGGCCTCGAAGACGGGCGCAGCCGGACCTTGGAGGAGGTAGGACGCGAGTTCGGGGTCACCCGCGAACGCATCCGCCAGATCGAGGCCAAGGCGCTGCGCAAGCTGCGCCACCCCTCCCGTTCCCGCAAGTTGAAGGACTACCTAGAGTAGCGTATTGTCCAGTCTGGGGGGCGGGTTCATAATCACGTTATTCGTCGGCGGCACTGATAC
>SHYM01000081.1 GCA_009692805.1 Dehalococcoidia bacterium
AGGAGCTGATGCCCTCCTCACGGTCCTCCGTCTTGAAAGCGTAGTCCAGCCCGTAGCTCTCGAACTCCCGGAAGGTTGGCATATCCATGGTCCAGGCCTGGTAGATCTGGCGCTTGGCGATGCCCAGGGCCACCGGCGCGTTTTTGGCGATGGCGATGGCCATCTCCTTGGTCACGGGCATCAGCTGCTCGGGTGGCACGACCCGGCTCACCAGGCCCATCTCCTTGGCCTCGGCGGCGTCAATGATGCGCCCGGTGAAGACTAGCTCGCAGGCCCGCTGGGCACCGACCAGACGGACCAGGTTGTAGGCCCCCGCCGACTCGGGCGGGATGCCCCGCAGGGCCCATACCGCCCCAAAGCGAGCGGCCTGGGAGGCGATAATGATGTCGGCGGACAGAGCCAGGGAAAGGCCCAGGCCCACGGCGGCGCCGTTGACGGCGGCGATGATGGGCTTCGCCATCTCACGCATGATGTCGGGGGTGAGGTCGAACTGGCGGTTCAGGACGCGCTTGGCCGACGCCTCGCGGTTGTCCACTTCACTCGCGGCCGAGCGCTGCTTCAAGTCTTGCCCCGAACAGAACCCCCGGCCAGCGCCTGTGATGACAAGGCAGCGGACCTGGCGGTCGTCCCGGCAGCGCACCAGGGCATCATCCAACTCCGAGTGCATCTGTCCGCCCATGGCATTAAGCCGTTCGGGGCGGTTGAGCGTGATGGTGGCGACGCCATCGCTCAGGTCAAAGAGGATGCTTTCGTAGGGCATACCAGTCTCCTTTGGCTATCCCAGACAGCGAGGCTCCGCTTGCTTCCCTGGCATCCGCTGCTAGGCTTGCGGCAGACCCCTACTCGGTCAGGGGCGCTCCCTTGACCAGGCCCAGCAGGTTCTTGATGAGGGTCTCGCGCTTGCCGCGCGTCTTGTCCACCTGGCCCAAGGGGCGGTGGCTCATGGTCAGGATACCGCCGCTGCCGGTGTACTGGAAGAGCGCCAGCTTATCGTCGGTCTCAGCCAGGTAGTACCCGGCGATATCAGCCACCGGCCCCAGGTAGCCCGTGATCTTCCTCCAGCCCCCCTGGAGCGCCGGGTAGTCCGATGGGTCTGCCATGGTCATACCTCTGCGCGAAAAATCTACACCGCGATTTTACTCGCTGCCATCTCGGGATTCCAGGCCCTAAGGCAGCTTCCCTTTCGTGACCAGAGACACCGCCAGGTCCAGGGCCGCCTCCATGCTGGTGGCGTCGGCCACCCCCTTCCAGGCGATGTCGTAGGCGGTGCCGTGGTCCACCGAGGTGCGGAGGAAGGGCAAGCCCAGGTTCACGCTGGCGCTGTGGTGGAAGTCGTGGACCTTGATGGGGATGTGGCCCTGGTCGTGGTAGAGGGCCAGCACCACGTCGAACTCGCCAGCGATGGCACGGTTGAAGACGGAGTCGGCGGGATAGGGGCCGCGAGCGTCTATGCCCAGCTTCTTCGCCTCGGCGACGGCGGGCTCGATCTCCCGCGCCTCCTCGTCGCCGATGGTGCTGCCGTCGCTAGCGTGAGGGTTGAGGGCGGCCACGGCGATGCGGGGGTGGGCAAAGCCCCATTCTCGGAAGCATCCGTCCGTCAGGCGTAATTTCGCCACGATGTGGGGCCGCGTCACCGCCTCGCAGGCGCGCCGCAGGGAGCGGTGGGTGGTAAGGTGAACGACGCGCAGCCCCGGCGTCAGGAGCATCGTCGCCACGTCCTGGGCGCCGCTGAGCCGCTGCAGCAGTTCCTGGTGGCCCACGTCCTCGAACCCGCCCATGCGGGTGGCCTGCTTGTTGATGGGCGCCGTCACCATGGCTGCCACATGGCGGTCGAGGCAGAGCTGGGCGGCCTTGGTAGCCCACTCCATGCAGGCTGCCCCCGCGGCCGCCGAGGCGCGCCCCGGAGGAGCGCGCTTGAGGTCCAGGTTCTGCATCTCCAGAACATCCAACACCCCGGGATGGCCCTCGGCGTGTCCTACCGCCTCGATGGGTCGCACATGGAGCTTGAGCTGCGCCAAGTCCACGGCATTCTGGACCACGGCCGCGGAGCCGATGACGACGGGGATATAGGGCCGGCGGGAGCGCCGTTTTGCGGCGGCCGCCAGGGCCTTCACCACCACCTCGGGCCCGATGCCGGCGGGATCGCCCAGGGTGACAGCGATGAGGGGGCGGCGGCGCTGGCCGGTCATAGGAACCGTCCCACCAAGGGCAGCCGGCGCGCCCAGCGCCCGCGCGGAGGGGGCAAGGAGGCCAGGAAGTCCTCCGCCTTGCGGTCCCATTCCCGTGCGACGACGTCCACGGTGGTCCCCTCGTGCTCTAGGTCCAGCAGCACGCTGATGGTCACGTCGCCTCCGCCGCCCTCGAATTCTACCCTGGTGAGCTGGCGTTGCCTGATCCGCAGGCCCAATCCCTGGGGGCCGAAGAACTCCAGCCCTCGCTTCACGACCTCATTGGGGCGCAGCCTGGTGTGGGCTTCCAGGTTCCTCACGGCTCTATCCTGTTACGACTCTTATGGCCCCAACAGCCCCCGACGCGACTATCCAGCATGGTACGCGCGCCGACAGCGCCAGGCAAGCGCGCAACCCGCACGCGCTGGCCCTCCTCGGCAAGCTAGCCTCAACGTTGCCAGTACTGCGCCCCGCCGCCGGCGTAGTCCTCGCCCTCCTTCGGTTCGGCAGGGCCGCGGCGCAGCCTGGCCACCACCAGGATATCGTGCTCCTCGTTGAGGCGCTGGCAGCCCAGAACGGCGAGGCGCCAGAGCTCCCGCAGCTCCTCGTGGTCACTGCCGTCCAGCTCCACCCACAGGTAGGCGTCCTCGTGCTCCGGAGGCGACTCCGTGTCCACGGTGACGCGGGCGCGGTGGAACTCGCGCATCAGATCGTCGGCCAGGGGCTGAGCCAGGGAGCGCACAGCGCTTTTGTCGGACATATCGCAACCAGTATAGACCCGGCGGCGAGTGGCCTAGACCGCGCCGTTCGCCCTGAGACTGTCGAAAGGCAGCCTGCTAGGGGGAGGGTGGGTGAGACCACCTGGATAGGGTCGCGGTGCCGTCGCCCGTGATACTATTCTCTTGGCCCCGATTCCGGGCCGGGTGCCCCGTGGTGTAACGGTAGCACAGGGGACTTTGAATCCCTTAGCCCTGGTTCGAATCCAGGCGGGGCAGCCACTCAAGCCTAAACACGTATTGGCTCGGCATGCAAGAGCCTATTTATTTATAGAGCCTATTCTTTACTGCGCCCCAGGCAAGGCGTGCCCGTCGCATCAGCCCAGCGGCTGTAGTAGGATAGACTCTAGCCCAACTGGGCTAACTCGAATCCTACAGCGCTGAGGAGGAACTTTCATGCCAGCAGTCCGTCGCGCCGATGTCACCTGGAATGGCGACCTGGCCTCCGGCAAGGGCGAGGTTAGCGCCAGCACCAGCAAGGCCTTCAAAGCCCTGCCCGTTACCTGGGGTTCCCGCACCGAGGCCGCCGATGGGCGCACCAGCCCCGAGGAGCTGGTCGCCGCCGCCCACGCCAGCTGCTTCGCCATGGCCTTCTCAGGCGGCCTGGGGCGCGCGGGCACGCCGCCTCAGCGCCTGGAAGTCAGCGCCACCGTCACCTTCGACAGGGTGGAGGCGGGCTGGAAGGTCGTCTCCAGCGCCCTAACGGTGAAGGGCAAGGTGGCCGGCATCGACGCGGCCGCCTTCCAGAAGGCCGCCGAGGCCGCCCGCGACGGCTGCCCCATCTCCCAGGCCCTCAAGGGCAACGTCCAGCTCAGCGTCCAGGCCACCCTGGAGAAGTAGCCAGCCGTAGCGGGATGCCACCACTTAGAGGCGTCGCGGACCACGGCGGCGGGCGCCGGCCGACCCGCGGGCGGTCAGGGGCATGGTCCGCTTCGGCATCAGACCCGAGGGCACCCTGGGCGTAGCGCTCCCAGCCCTGCGCAAGCTCGCCCGCGAGGTAGGCAAAGACCACGGCCTGGCGCAGCGGCTTTGGGAGTCGGGCATACCAGCCTGAGTCATATATCCCTGATGCCGGGGGCAATAGCTGGGCTACCGGCCTGCCACGGGCGGTGGTGGACGGGGGATCACTGCGCCCGCGAGCATATACAGAGCGGGCGCCGCTAGACCCAGGGTAGCAACACCGGCGATGAGAACGATGAGCCCCGCACCGACGGCCATGTCGGCCAGACCAAAGCCCATGGCGGCCATGTTCAAGGCGGTCCTCAGGGTCAGGCCCGTGACGTAGGTACTTCGGGCGCTAGCATATGCCTCTGGAGTCACAAAAAGGGCACTCTTCATCTCCGCATAACGGAGTATCGTGGGCACACCCGACTTTAGAACCTCGCCCTTGATCGAAGTGCTATGCAATTCTATGGTCTTCGCCTGTGCATCTGCTGTCTTGGCATCAGCGACCAGGGTGCCTTCCAGCGCGCCGAACTGGACGCCGTCCACGCCGATCCTGACCTGCTCCGCCACAAGCGCTGCCTTTATCAGCTCCTTGGCATCCAGCCCCTTCACAACAAAGAAAAAGCCTCCGGCCAGCAGGCACAGGCCAATGAACAGCGCTGAGAGCCAAGGCGAGTGTCTCCTGAAAAAATAGCCCATAGCGCCTTACCTCCCTTCACCTCACTCATCCCCTATCCGCAGTCTCATTTTAGCGGGGCGCCTCGCTCGGGTAATGGGGAACCTTGGGGAATGCCATAGTTATATTGCACTATATTTCACAAGTGGCCCGAGCCGAGGCTGCCAAGAGATATGCAAGAAGCCGTGCGTCGCCCAGCACTCAAGCAAAAAGGATGGGAATTATGCCTAGCGGCCGGCTGCGGGGCAGGGAAGTGGGGCTGGCCTTTCGCGGCGGACGGTGCGGGGCCGGAGCCCCGGTATTTAGAGCAGGCCGTGCTTGGTGCCGAAGGCGACGGCTTCCAGGGCCGTGTGCACCCCCAGCTTGCTGAGCATACTCTGGATGTGGTTGCGGACGGTTGCGAGGCTGAGGTGGAGGTGGCTGGCGATGAACTTGGGGCTGGCCCCATCGGCCAGGAGGGCTAGCACCTCTCGCTCTCGGGAGGTGAGTTGCTGGAACCTGAGGGCGGCCTCCGGGTCCTGGGTGGCCTCGCTCAACGCCCGGGGGTGCTGGTCCAGGTACTCGGTGAGCCGCTCCACCAGGCGCACCGCATCCTTCTGTTGAGTGACATCGCGGAAGACGTGGACGACGCTAGGGAGGCCCTTGGGCTCCTGCGACGGCGCCAGGATATGGGTGATGTTCAGCACCCGGCGCTGTCCATCCCTGGTCTGGATGGTTATATCGTGGCCGGGGGCGGCGCGGCCCCTACTGACGGCGACCTGGATCACTTGGCAGCTCGCGCCGCAGATCACTCGCCCCTGTTCGTCGAGGCCGCCCATGATCTCGTAGCAAGGGCGGCGCAGGGCTTCCTGGGCGCTGTAGCCCGTCAGCTTCTCCGCCGCCTTGTTCCAGAGGATGATCTGCTGCTGGGCATGGACGGCGTAGACGCCGTCCATGCTGTCCTGGAACATGTTCAGGAGTGTCCCCACGAAGCCTCCCTTATCTAGCTCAGCTTAGACCAAAAGGGCTATTTTGCAACGCCCCAGGGAAAATCGCCCGCTGGCCTGGTCAGGGGCCGCCCCGCGCGGCTAGGGCCTGGGCGACGGTGTCGATGT
>SHYM01000082.1 GCA_009692805.1 Dehalococcoidia bacterium
CCCAGCCACTCCAGGCTCTCCATGATGCCCTCGATGGCGCCCTTCACCCGCCGGGCCACGTCCGTGTCCTCGATACGCAGGATGAACTGGCCGCCGGTGTGGCGCGCCCACAGCCAGTTGAACAGGGCGGTGCGGATGTTGCCCAGGTGTGGCAGCCCCGTGGGGCTGGGGGCGTAGCGTACCCTGGCGGGCGGCGGTTGGGCCATGGAAACTCCTAAGTTGCCTGGCCCTCATTTTACACGACCACCGCGCCTTGACCGCCCCCTCGCCCGGGCCAGCGGGCAGTGCTGGAGCCAGTTGAAGGAGCTACCTGGTAGACTACGCTCGTGCGCGCGCTAACCTCCGTCCGCCAGGTTGGACTGGTTGCCAGCGTTCGCGGGGTGTTCTATGGGTGGTGGCTTGTCGGCATAGCCTCCTTCATGCTTACCCTGATGGCACTGGCCGTCTTTCAGGGCCTGGGCACCTTCGTAGTGGCCCTCCAGCGAGAGTTCGGGTGGACGCGCACCGCCCTTTCGGGAGCCTTCGCCCTCTCCCGCGCCGAGGGCGCGGTGCTGGGCCCGCTGGAGGGCTATCTGATAGACCGGGTCGGCACACGCCGCATGGTGCTGGTCGGCTATATCGTCATGGGGTCCGGGTTCCTGCTTCTCTCCCAGGTGAGCGCCCTGTGGCAGTTTTATCTGGCCTTCCTGGTTGTCACCATGGGGGCGGGAGTAGGCGGCTTTCTGCCGCTGGTGGCCGCGGTCAACAACTGGTTTCGGCGGCGCCGCACCCTTGCCCTGTCCATCGCCCTGTCAGGCATCAATGTCGCCGGCCTTCTCGTCCCGCTGCTGGCGTTTGGGCTGGAGTCCCACGGCTTCCGCTGGACAACGGGAGGCATTGGAGTGTTCCTCCTCGTTGTTGCTGTCCCTGCGTATAAGTTCATTCGCAACCGGCCGGAGGAGCACGGGCTGAAGCCCTACGGAGAGCAGGCGCCAGCAGTGACGCCGCGCGGCGCCGGGGGCCCAGAGAGCGCTACCATCGCCGTCGAGGAGCCGGATTTCACGCCCCGCCAAGCCCTGCGGACTGCTGCTTTCTGGATCATTACCTTTTCCAACATCGCCTCTGGTATCGCCGTGAGCTCCTTGATAATCCACCTAGTGCCGAGGCTCACCGATATGGGGTTCTCCCTTGGTACCGCAAGCGTGGTAGTAACGACCGTCACGGTCACCGCCATCCCCGCGATGTTTATCGCCGGCGCCCTGGGGGACCGCTTACCCAAGCCACCGCTAATCTGCGTTCTCTTCTTATTGCAGGGCAGCGCTATTATGCTGCTGGCCCTCTTTGACAGCATGGTGTGGGCATGGGTGTTCGCTCCCTTGTACGGGATCGCGTTTGGGGGCCGGATTCCGTTGGTCACGGCGCTACGGAGCGAGTTTTTCGGACGGAAATCCTTTGCAACCATCGCCGGACTCTCCCAACTCCCCGCTAGCCTGGCCACGATGGGAGGGCCCGTGTTCGCCGGCTACCTGTTTGACGTCCGTGGGAGCTACTTTGTGCCCTTCATGGCCTTCTCGATCCTAAGTTTTGTGGGGGCGGTGGTTGTGCTCTTCGCCAGGCGGCCGCGGGTTTTGGGACCGACGCCAGGAGCGCGGGGCCTAGGCTGGTGACATGGAGGCATTTGTACGCACCGTTAATTGTGAATAGGGCTAGCTTTGCACGAAAAGCCGCATTTTCTCGATCAGGCACTCTCCATGAGGATGCCATCGACCATCCCCCCGGCCCCCTTCCTAGCCAGGAAGGGGGTAGTTTGAAAGGGAAAAAGGGGACACCCCCTTTGACCCCCGGCAGAGGGAGGACCCTCTGCACTCCCTCAATTCCCGGCAGGATACCCTTTTCGTACAAAGCCAGTAGGGCTCTCATTATTGACCGCCAGCTAGCCGCTACCTATACTGAGCAGGCCCTCGAAAGGAGCGGCATGACCCTGCCAGAGAAGCTGCTGGAGGACCAGAAGGCGGCCATGCGCAGCGGCGACGAGCCGCGCCGCGATGCCCTGCGCCTGCTGCGTTCAGCCATCGGCTACGCCGAGATCGAGGTTGGTCACACCCTGAGCGATGAGGAGACCCTGGCCGTCGTCGCCCGGCAGGTGAGACAGGTCAAGGAGAGCATCGAGGGTTTCCAGCTGGGCCGCCGGCAGGACCTGGTCCAGAAGGCGGAGCGCGAGCTGGCCATCTTGTTGGGCTATCTACCCCAGCAGCTAGCTCCCTCAGAGATCGAGGCGGAGGCCCGCAAGGCCATCGCCGAGCTGGGCGCTCAGGGGCCTCGCGATACGGGCAAGGTCATGGCGCTGCTGATGGCGCGCCTCAAGGGCCGGGCCGAGGGCCGCGAGGTGAGCGCCGTCGTCGGCCGCTTGCTGGCAGGGGCGAGTGGTACCCCTGCCGGAAGGAGTCCATAGTGAGCGCTGGCGTCATCGTCGCCCTTGTCATCGTGGGGCTCCTCCTCCTGGTTGGCCTCGTCCTGCTGTTCTCCTACAACTCCCTGGTGATGGGCCGTCTGCGGTGCCGCGAGGCCTGGTCGGGCATTGACGTTCAGCTCAAGCGCCGCTCCAGCCTGGTGCCCAACCTGGTGGAGACGGTGAAGGGCTACGCTCAGCACGAGCGCGAGGTCTTCGAGAACGTGACGAAGGCGCGGACGGCCATGATGGGCGCCCAGGCCCCTCAGCAGGCCGCCCAGGCCGACAACATGCTGACAGGCGCCCTGAAGACCCTCTTCGCCGTGGCCGAGGCCTACCCGGAGCTAAAGGCCAACCAGAACTTCCTGCAGCTCCAGGGGGAGCTTTCGGACCTGGAGGCGAAGGTCGCCTATGCCCGCCAGTTCTACAACGGCAACGTTCTGGGCTACAACACCCGCCTCCAGACGGTGCCCAGCCTCTTCGTCGCCAATCTGTTCGGCTTCAAGCAGGAGGAGTTCTTCGCCGCCACCGAGGCCGAGCGGACCGATGTCAAGGTCAGCTTCGCTAGATAGGCTAAATATCTACGACCAGATCGCCGCCAACCGCTGGCGGAGCGGTCTCCTCATCGCCCTCTTCGTCCTCTTCGTGATGGCGGTGGTGGAGGTCATCGGCCTCGCCCTGGGCGCTCCCCTCCCCCTGGCCTTGATCGGCCTGGCAATCGCCCTCTCCTCGGTGGGGCTCAGTTACTACTTCTCTGACTCCCTCGTGCTAGGGATATCCCAGGCGCGGCCGGTGCAGAAGAAGGACGACTCGGAGCTCCACAACCTGGTCGAGAACTTGTGCCTCGGCGTCGGGTTGCCGCTGCCGCGCATCTATCTGATCGACGATGGCGCCATCAACGCCTTCGCGACCGGACGCAACCCTCAGCACGCGGCCCTGGCCGTCACCCGCGGCGCCCGCCAGCGGCTCACCAAGCTGGAGCTGGAGGGCGTCATCGCTCACGAGCTCTCCCATGTCCGCAACTTCGACATCCGGACCATGGCCATCACCGCCGTGCTGCTGGGGATGGTGGCCATCGCCGCTGACCTCTTCCTGCGCTGGACCTGGTACGGCGCGGGCGCGCGGAGCCGCTATCGCGGCAAGGGAGAGGGCGCCGGCGGCGCCGTCCTCCTGGTCATCGCTGTGGCGCTGGCGATCCTGGCGCCCCTGGTCGCCCGCCTGATACAATCCGCAGTCTCCCGCCAGCGCGAGTATCTGGCCGACGCCTCGGGCGCCCTGCTGACGCGCTACCCCGAGGGACTAGCCAGCGCCCTGGAGAAGATCGCCCAGGACAACGACCCTCTGGACGTGGCGACGAAAGGCACCGCCCACCTGTTCATCTCGGACCCTTTCCTGCGCGCCAACCGCAGCAGCCTGAACAACCTGTTCTCCACCCACCCCGATGTCCAGGACCGCATCCGCCGCCTGCGGGCGATGTGACAGGCAAGGCACTCTCTCACGAAACACCCAGGGCCATGTAACATAGGTACGTATCGGGTATCCAAGGGCGTGCAGAGGGGCGTTGCCCCGGAGTTCATCCTGAGTACAGTGGAAAGGGCGGGGGGGGATTGGGGGGTGTCCCCCAGCCTCCCTTGTGTTTACCCGCCGCCTGCGAGCGATAGAATGGGCATGGACTAATCGTCCTCCATCACGGCGTAACTTCCCGGAGGTCCAGGAGGGCTTGGCCCTCCTGGCGGGGGGATTGGGGGGTGTCCCCCCAGCCTCCCTTATTTCCCTCTCTCCCGCTGGCGGGAGAGGGGGCCAGGGGGTGAGGGTCGAAATGCGTTTTGGAGTCGTGGTCTTCCCGGGGACCTGGAGCGACCGTGATTGCTACCATGTCCTCGACCAGGTGTTGAAGCAGCCCGTCCGCTACGTCTGGCATAAGGATACCGACCTCGCGGGGCTGGACTGCGTCATCCTGCCCGGCGGCTTCTCCTACGGCGACTACCTGCGCTGCGGCGCCATCGCGCGCTTCTCCCCCGTCATGGCGGAGGTGGAGCGCTTCGCCCGGCGTGGGGGCTTGGTCTGGGGCATCTGCAACGGCTTTCAGATCCTCTGCGAGGCGGGCCTGTTGCCGGGCGCCCTGCTGCGCAATCAGCACTTGCAGTACCGCTGCCAATGGGTCCACCTGCGGGTGGAGAGCACCTTCACGCCCTACACCGGGGCCTGCAGGCGAGGGCAGGTGCTCCAGGTGCCCATCTCCCACGGCGAGGGCCGTTACTACGCCGATCCCGAGGCTATGGCCGCCCTGGAGGCCAACGGCCAGGTGGTGTTACGCTACGCTACCCCTGAGGGGTATATCGCCGACGCCGCCAATCCCAACGGCTCTCTGAACAACATCGCCGGCATCATCAACGAGCAGGGGAATGTCCTGGGAATGATGCCCCACCCCGAGCGCTGCGCCGAGGCCATCCTGGGCGGCACCGACGGCCTGGCGCTATTCCAGTCCCTCTTGCGGGCCGAGGTGGAGGCGAAAGCCCCTTCGACGAGCTCAGTACAGGCCCCTTAGACGGGCCCAAAGGAGGCCTAATGTACATCAGCAAGCGCGCTCCCAGCCATCCCGCGATAGTCATCCTGCCCTACCCCAAGCAGCAGTCCCGCTGGCTGCCGCTCGCCAAGTGGTTCCTGGCCATCCCCCATCTGGTCGTCGCGGCCTTGCTCATATTGGCGGCCTTCTTCGTCATTATCGTTGCGGCGCTGCTCATCACGGTCACGCGGCGCCTGCCGCGCCCGCTCTTCGACTTCCTCCTGGGCGTAGACCGCTATTGCACCCGCCTCAGCGCCTACCTGCTGCTGATGTGCGACCAATACCCGCCCTTCCGCCTGAAGGAGGGCGGGTACCCAGCTGAGCTAAGCCTGCCTCATCCCGACCGCTACTCACGCTGGCTGCCCTCGGTGAAGTGGCTCCTGGTCCTGCCGCACCTCCTGGTCCTGGAGGTCTTCGACGACTTCGTGCTGGTGCTGGCGTTCATCGCCCTCTTCGCCATCCTCTTTACCCGGCGCTACCCCCAGGGGCTGTTCGAGCTAAACCTGGGTTTCCTGCGCTGGCAGGCGCGGGCCTTCACCTTCGCCGGCCTGCTGACGGACAAGTACCCGCCCTACCAGCTCGAGGAATAGCATCGTGCCCCACACCCGCGAGCAACTGGCCGAGGTCTCGCTGAACGAGCGGGAGTACGCCCTC
>SHYM01000083.1 GCA_009692805.1 Dehalococcoidia bacterium
GACTTCCACGCCGCCGTGGAGGCGCGCCGCCTCTTCTACCCGCCCGATCCCGCCAGCGCCCGCATCGCCAGCCTGGGCGGCACCGTCGCCGAGGGGGCGGGCGGGCTGCGCTGCGTCAAGTACGGCACCACCAAGGACTATATCCTGGGACTGGAGGTAGTCCTGCCCACGGGCGCGGTCATCCAGACCGGCGGCGTCACGGTGAAGAACCGCTCCGGCTACGACCTCACCCACCTGATGGTGGGCTCCGAGGGCACCCTGGGGGTCGTCACCAAGATCACCTGCCGCCTCATCCCCCTGCCGCAGGCCCACCAGACCTGCATGGCGGCTTACGGCTCAATCCAGAAGGCGGCCGAGACGGTGAGCGCCATCATCCGCCGCCGCATCGTCCCCGCGGCCCTGGAGATGATGGACCACCACAGCATCCTGGCGGTGGAGGCCTTCCGACCCTCGGGTCTGCCCCAGGACGCCGAGGCGGTGCTGCTCATCGAGGTGGACGGCGCCCCCGCCGAGGTGGACAACGATTTCAAGCTGGTGCTGGAGGCGTGCCGAGAGGGCGGCGCCACCTCGGTGCGGGTCGCCCGCGACGCGGCGGAGCGGGAGGTCATCTGGAACGCCCGCCGCGCCCACTACCCTGCCCTGTCGCGCTCGGCGCCCACCGTCCTGGTGGAGGACATGACGGTGCCCCGCGAGTCCCTGCCGGAGATGGTGGCGCGGGTGCGGGAGGCGGCGCGCCGCCGCGACCTGCAGCTGGGGCTGGCGGCTCACGCCGGCGACGGCAACGTCCACCCCGACATCCTGACCGATGCGCGCGACCCAGCCATGATGGCGCGGTCCCACGACCTGCTGGAGGACTTCATTCGCGCCGCCATCGACCTCAAGGGGACCCTGACGGGGGAGCACGGGGTCGGCAGCCTGAAGGCGCCCTACCTGCCCTGGCTCTACGGCGAGGCCGGCGTCGGCGCCATGCGCTCCATCAAGCAGGCCCTGGACCCCAACAACATATTGAACCCCGGCAAGGTGCTGCTATGAGAGCGGGCGCGCTCTATGCCATGCTGTCCAGGCTCAAGAATGCCACTCGCGGAGATGCCGTCTCCATGCAGGACAGCTAGAATGACTTTCTTCCCATGAGTTTATCGAAGGCGTCGAACCACTTCCCCTTCAGCTCCTCGGACCAATTAAGGTCAAACGTGGGGAACTTCTCCAAGAGCCGGTCTTCCCAGGACTTAGCACTTACAGCCGGCTCCCGGCTCGGCTTGACATCCGACTCGCTAGGCGGCGCGTCGCCCTCGGCGCCCTTGGCAGAGCGAGGCGGAGCCTTCGCTTTGATCCCCTTAGTCCGAGCCTTCCGGCCTAGCGATGGCGGCAAGGCTATGCCAGCTTCCTTACACCCGTTGATAAAGAAGCTGCCGGCCTTCCTTAGGGTATGACCCTCTATGCCGTAGGTCTCCAGCGCCTCTTCGATCATCTTCGGCGTCGCCCTGTCCAGATCCGTCCACGGTATATTCTGGTAGCGGCTTCGTAATACCGCTCCCAGGAGTTGCTTATTCTCAGGCGACGTGGCACTGACCAAGCCCTGGAGCTCAAGCGTGGGACGCTCCCCATCGAGGAGGCCTAGGAATCGAAAGGCGGTCATCATCTGGGCTCCCGTGCCACCCGCGAGTTTCCGCTCCCAGAAGCTCCGGTCCATCCGCACCGGCACACCCACATCCTTCAGCCACTCGAGAAAGTTCTTAAACGTCACGAAGCTGACATAGGGCGGCGACAGCGCCCTGGAACCGACCCCATTGCCATCTACCATCGTTACCTCCTATATGGCAAGTACACCTAGAGATAAGCATACCAAGAGTATGCCATAACCGCAAGGAGTGACAGGCATTCCCGGATGGGTTGGGTGGCACAATGGGGTCGCCGCTATAGCTTGCCGGGCGCTGGATACCGCTTAGGCGCTAGCGATCACCCTGGCCCCCTGCGGTGGCTTCGGCTCGGCGAGCGCAGTGGCCGGCGCAGCGGGCGGCCGGGCCGCGCGGACCGCCAGCAGACACGGTGGCGCGCCCTGGGCGATGGTGCGCTGGCGCTCCACCTCGGCGCCCAGCAATCGCTCCAGGAAGCGTGATTCCAGGTTACAGAGAGCGGGGTTGCGCTTCGCCAGGTCGCCGAAGGGGCAACGGCCCAGCGTTATCTGATCGGTGTCCTCGCCGCGCTCCAGCTCCGCTTCGTAGCCCTCGTCCTTGAGGACTGCGATCGCCTCGTCCAGGCACTCCTCGCCGCGTTTGTCGGCCAGACGCGCGCCGTGGCGCAGGGCCATGCGGTGGGCCAGCCGGTCCACCAGCACCGCTACCAGGCTGTGGCCGTCGCCCAGGACTCCAGCTCAGCCGCGCCCAAGCCCTCGGCCTCGAATAGCAGGCCCCCAGCGAGACGCTGGAGGCCTGCGGGCGCGGGCGCTGGGGCCTCGCCCAGGACGGAAAACAGGTGGTTGGGGCGGCCGGGGCCGCACCGCTCGATGGTACGCACGACCCTTTGGTCACGCAGCAATATATCGAGGTGGCGGCGTACCGTCGCCTCGGTAACCCCCAGCTCCTGGGCCAGCTCCTTGGTCCTAACCTGCTTGACCCGCTGGATGATAGCCAGGACCTGATCGCGTGTGTCCTCCATAGAAGATCAGCCTCTCCACGAAAAAGCGCTAATTTTGCGTGTCGCCGGTCAAACATACCATGGCCGAGGCGCCCCGTCAATATAAATGATTGAAATCGCCACGCTATGTCATCTGCCCATGGGAAACGTGGGTAACTGCGATATCGTCACTTGTGGGCTCCTGGCGCAGAGCCCGAGCTAGCTTGCTAGACCAGTGCGCGGTGACCATCACTCGGCACTACAGCCTTTGATATTGACGAGAACCGCCGGTCTGAGGGCTATTTACAAAGTTTTAATGCTTTTTAATTGACAATCCAGCCGGACGCTGTTACCGTAAATATTGGTGGCGGAAGGATGGAGGCCATGCAGACAAGTAAAACGCTGGAGCTAACCCGCGAGGAGACCTACGCTCTGGAGTCCGTGCTGAAGAACGACGAGGAGGAGGAGGGCGTCCACATCGCCAAGCACTTGCTGCTGAAGATCGGCTCCGCCTTCGTCCAGCAGAACCAGGATGGTCCCGACTTGTCGGGAACTCTGGTGACCATCGCCCTTACCGAGAAGGAGACCTGGCTGGCCCGCGACCGCATCCCTATCACCCTGCAGATCGGCCACCAGCCGGTCGGCCTGACCCTGAAGAAGAAGCTCTACCGCATCCTCTTGGAGTTCGACACCGAGGCCCAGGCCGGAGAGGTCATCGAAGACTGGGCGACATCGGTGAGGAGGGATGACCATGCCGGTAAGAGTAAGCCCCGATATCACCGTAAGGCCCGCCACGACGCCGGAGCCGCTAAGAAGGCTAGCGCCTGACGAGCTCTGCCCCCAGCAGAAGACCGACGTCGGCACCAAGATCAGGCGGGTCCTGCGACCCTAGACCGTGGGTTCGATTCGGCTCACCGCGGCACGATCTAATTTCTGGCGACGGCCAGGGGTCACAGCACCCCTCGCCTTCAGCCTGTCGAAGGGGCCTTCTGAAGGTTAATGAGCAGCAACAACATCTGGGGTGCCGACGCTCCGGAGGAGGAGACCCGCCTCCTCATCGACGTGCTCCAGGAGTGGTCCCTGGCGTTGGAGCAAGGCACCGAGGCCACGCGCCTGCCCGACCCGGCCTATCGCTGGCGCCGGCGTCAGCCCTCGGTGGATGAGATAGACGCCCTGGTCGCCGAGATCGACCAGTACATCGAGCGCGAGTGGCGCAACTGGGGCAAGCCCCGCGGCTTTGACGTCCCCGCCGAGCTCTCCCGCCTCCCCTCCACCGCCCGCCTCGCCCTCATGCAGGACCTGGACCAAACCCTGGCGGCCTGAGGCCACCCCGCCCCTTTGCGGGCCCAGGAGTCACGGGGGCAGCGGCGGCCCCGGCGGCGCGTCCGCAGGGGCAATGGGGCCACGCCAACCGCTCCGCGCCAGCCGCTGCAGGCCCTTCCTCGTGTCGCTCGCCACCCGCGCCTGCTCGCCATGAGCCACGCGGTACTTGAATAGCCAGTACAGGAACTCCTTGCGCTCGGTGGGACTGGGTGGCCGACGCTGCACCGCCTCTCGCGCCCGCCCTCGCGCCCGATGGAACAGCCCCGCCAACTCGTCCTGCTCCCGGTCGTAGATACGACTGAAAGCCTCCCTGGGTACGCCGCGGTTGCTGGCAATAACACGGCTCCGGCGCTCCTTGCGCACCTCGGCCTCCACCGCCCGCTGGAGCGCCCCCTCAACGACGATGCCGTAGAAATAGTTCAGGTAGGCGCGGAACTTGGCAGGGCCGATCAGGCGCTTGAAATCAGCCTCTGGCAGCGCCCGCGGCGGCTCGCCCCGCCCCAAGAGGGCATCCCGCTCCTCTTGGGGGATGTGCCCATCCTCCGCCAGGAGCAGCCGTGAGGCCAGGGCCAGCCAGTCGAAGGCCTCCTCCGCGATGAGGTATACGTACTCCTTGCCATCCACCACCTCCCTGCGGCTGCTCCACAGGGCAATGGCCTGCAGCAGGGCCACGTACCAGTCAACCCCCGTCACCAGGTCAGAGCGAAACAGCTGCAGCGCCTCCAGGTCGGCCACGGAGAGCTGCCCCTGGCCGGGGGCACAGCCCACGATCACATCCGCGGCCTTCAGCCGGTCAGCCATACCGCCAGTCCCTCACCTCCCCTGGAGGCGACGCAGCCCTCACGCCGGACGGAGCGGCTACGGCTCTGGCTTCCACCCCGTCTTCTCCTCTACCTCCTTGAGCTCCTTGCGCCGCCGCTCCACCGCATCCTGGACCTTGCGGGCGATATCCGGCGAGAGAGCGAGGAGAGCGATCTGGTTCTTGCGGTGCCAGAGCAGCACGTAGCTGCCGCTGGCTTCCGCCCAATAGCCTTCCTTCTTCTGCCCCTCGCTCAGGGCCACCTTCGCGAACAGCTCCTGCTCGCTTGACATGCTCATCCTCCTGTTAGCTACTGCGATACGCTCTGTTGCGCAGGGCCCTGGCGACGGCCTAGCCTACGCGGCTGCTCCGTGACACCGCTTGTATTTTTTGCCGGAGCCGCAAGGGCAGGTATCATTGCGGCCGACTTTGCGTCCTCCCACCGTGGCCGCCACGGGCGAGGGCCCGGCCCTGGCCGCCGCCGCCAGGCGCGCGGTGGCGCTTCCCCGGGGCGCGGCCGGGAGGGCGGTCGCCCTAGGCGGCTCGCCAGCAGCCCTCCCCTCCCCGCTCGGCGGCGCGGCCGGGGCCGGCGGCGGCGCATCCACAAGGTTGGCGTGGTAGATGCTATGGACAATATCGTGCTGGATGCCCGCCAGCAGCCCCTGGAACATCTCGTGGCCTTCGCGCTTGTACACCACCAAGGGGTCCGACTGCCCGATGGCGCGCAGCCCGATCCCCTGTCGCATATTCTCCATGACCGTCAGGTGCTCCACCCAGCGGGCGTCGATCACCTGGAGCATCGCCAGCCGCTCCAGCA
>SHYM01000009.1 GCA_009692805.1 Dehalococcoidia bacterium
GCGGCGGGGCCCTGCGAACCCGGTCAGGTCCGGAAGGAAGCAGCCGTAAGCAGCCAGTCCCGGGTGCCGCAGGCCTGCCTGGCCCGAGCTGGTCCGCCGGGTTAAGCCAGATGTCGCTGACGAGGGGAGGTGCACGACCATCTCCGCGCCCACCAAGCCTGCGCCCAGGGGGAGGCGGGAGGCCGAAGGCCGCCAGTGGAGCGGTGACGCGTCCGCGGCCGACGTTGTCCGCGGGCAGCTTCGCTCCCTGGGGCTGCGGCCGCGCCAGGCCCTGGGGCAGCACTTCTTGGTCGATCCCTCCGCCCTGGCGACGATCCTGCAGGCGGCGGAGCTCTCTCCAGCCGACACCGTGATCGAGGTGGGACCGGGGCTGGGCGCCCTGACCGCCGCGCTAGCCAGCGCCGCTGGGCGGGTCATCGCCGTCGAGGTGGACCCCTCCTTCGCCGAGCTCCTGCGGCGGCGCTTTCAGGGAGACCAGCGCGTGGCCGTGGTGGAGGGCGACATCCTGCGGCTGCCGCCGGCGGAGCTCCTGGGCCAGGCCGGGACGCGCGCCCCTTACAAGCTGGTCGCCAACCTGCCCTACAACGTCGCCACGGCGACCGTGCGTCACTTCCAGGGTGGGATGCCGCCACCCAGCCTCCTGGTGGTGACCGTCCAGCGGGAGGTGGCCCGGGCCATGACGGCCGCGCCAGGAGCGATGAGTCTCTTGAGCGTGATGGTGCAGCTCTACGGCGAGGTGGAGCTGGTGCGCGAGCTGCCCCCCGAGAGTTTTTATCCCGCGCCCAAGGTCGCGTCTGGGATTGTCAAGATCAGGAGTCGCATCCAGCCCGCCGTGGTGCCCGAGGCGCCCGCCGCTTTTCTGGCCCTGGTGCAGGCGGGGTTCACGGCGCCGCGCAAACAGCTTCGTAACGGGCTCTCCCGGGGCCTGGGGACCTCTCCCGCCGAGGCTGAGGACTGGCTGGCGCGCGGCGGCATCGACTCCCACCGGCGCGCTGAGACCTTGACCCTGCAGGAGTGGGAGCGTTTGTACCGGACGCGCCGGCCATGAGCGGCGCCGAGCTCCTAGTACTGCCCGCCTACGCCAAGCTGAACCTGACCCTGCAGGAGTGGGAGCGTTTGTACCGGATGCGCCGGCCATGAGCGGCGCCGAGCCCCTGGTACTGCCCGCCTACGCCAAGCTGAACCTGACCTTGGAGGTCCTGGGCCGACGGCCCGACGGCTACCACGAGGTCCGCAGCGTGCTCCAGACCATCGACCTCCACGATACCCTTACCCTGGAGCCCGCTTCCACCCTGGATCTCCACTGCGATCGGTCGGAGCTACAAGGCGACGACAACTTGGTGCTGCAGGCGGCGCGGCTGCTGCAAAAGATGGCTGGGGGGTCGCCTGGAGCGCGGATCACGCTGCACAAGCGTATCCCCCTGGCGGCGGGCCTGGGAGGAGGCAGCAGCGACGCCGCGGCCGCCCTCCTGGGGCTGAACCGCCTGTGGGGGCTGGGGCTGGCGGCCGGCGACCTGGCCCCGCTGGCGGCGCAGCTGGGGTCGGACGTGCCCTTCTTCTTGCAGGGCGGCACCGCCCTGGTGGAGGGGAGGGGAGAGGTGGTGGTCCCCCTGCCATCCGCCCCCCCACGCTGGTTCCTCCTCGCCCGCCCGCCCCTCACCATCCCCAACAAGACGCGGACGATGTATGCCGCTCTGAAGCCCTTCATGTTCTCCCAGGGCGAGCTGACGCAGGCCCTGGTGGACCGGCTGTTCCGGGGCGACCCCTCGGCCGCGGAGCTGCTGGGGAACGCCTTCGACCTGGTCGCGCCGGCGATGTATGCCGGGTTCGACGAGTTCCGGCTGCGGTTGGTGGAGCTGGGGTTGCGGGTCCTTCACCTGGCGGGGGCGGGGCCCGCGCTTTTTGCCCCCGTGGAGGACGAAGCGCGGGGCCGGGCGCTCCAGCGTCGTCTCCAGGGGGTGGGCGTGGAGGCGTATCTGGTGAAGGCGGTGTCCCACGGCGGCTAGGCCGGAACCTTCGGCGGTTGTTGCCCCACTCGCACCTCTGTGCTAATATGCCCTGACGTTTGCGCTCCGGAGGGTTGATGGCCGTAGTCATAGATATGCACGTCCACACCGTGAAGGGCGGGTCCGACTCCAACCTGGACCCCCTGGACCTGGTGAAGGAGGCGAAACGAGTCGGGCTGAGCGGCGTGTGCCTCACGGAACACAATAACGTTTGGAACCGCCATGAATTCCAGCGCTTCGCCGCCGAGCAGGATATCCTCCTCTTCCGTGGCATGGAGGTGAGCACGGAGCTGGGCCACATCATCGTCTTCGGGCTGGAAACCTATGTGAGCGGTATTCACAAGGTTGACCTGCTGCGCAAGGTCGTGGACGGGGAGGGCGGCTTCGCCATCGCCGTGCACCCCTTTCGCAAGAAATTCGAGCCCAAGTACTACCTGAAAACTGGGCCCAAGAGTGAGGAGCTGGGCGTAGAGGAGTCGGCGCGCCTGCCGATCTTCAGCCATGTCCACAGCCTGGAGGTGGTGAACGGCGCCTGCTCCTTCCGGGAGAACCTTTTCGCTCTCCGGGTGGCCGAGGTCTTGGGCTGGAGTGGCACGGGGGGCAGCGATGCCCATTCCACCCATGGCCTGGGGGCCGGGGCCACGGTCTTCGAAGCCGATATCCGCACCGAGGAGGACCTGTTGAGGGAGCTGCGGGCGGGCCGCTTCTACCCCGGCCACGGACTGCCCAAGGGGCTCCTGCAGCGCTTCCCTTGATCTCTGACTCATCTCTGATAGGCGCGGGGCCGTGGGGTGCGATGGACCAAGTCTGCGTTGCCCTTGACCTGGAGACCACAGGCGTCGACCCGCAGCGGGACGAGATCATAGAGATCGGCGCGGTGAAGTTCCTGGGGCGCCAGGAGCTGGAGAGGTTCGTGACCCTGGTCGACCCGGGTCGACCCGTCCCGCCCCAGATTGTCGCTCTTACGGGCATCACCACGGCCGACCTCCAGGGGGCCCCCACGCCGGCCGTGGGCGTGGAGCGCCTGCGCGCCTTCCTCGGCGCCGCGCCCATCGTGGGGCAGCACCTGGACTTCGACCTCTCCTTCCTGCAGGGGCAGGGACTCGTCCTGGCCAACCCCATCTACGACACCTTCGAGCTGGGGCGGATGCTGTGGCCTACCCTTCGCACCCACAGCCTCGCCAACCTGGCCCGCCAGGTGGGAGCGGCGCTGAAGCCGGCCCACCGGGCCCTCCCCGACGCCCAGCGGGCCCGGGAGGTGCTGCTGGGGCTCTGGGAAAGGGCGCTGGCCCTGGACCCCTTGGTGCGTCTGGAGGTCACGCGCCTCCTGGCCCGCGTGGGGCGCCCTGAAGCCCACTTTCTCCTGGCCTTGGAAGCTAGCTCAGGGCAAGTGCTGGGGAATCCTCCAGGGAGCGATCCGCGGGGGCAGCGGAACAGGGAGGGGTCGGGGCCAGCCTCGCCTCCTGTCGGTAGCGGCGTGGAGGCTAGGGCTCCCGAGGCCGTGGGCGCTCTCTTGCGGGGCGATGGCCACCTCGCCCGTGGCTGGCCCCAGTTCGAAGAGCGGCCTCAGCAGGAGTCCATGGCTAGCGCCGTGGCGGCCGCCTTCGCGGATGGGGAGCATCTAATGGTGGAGGCTGGCACGGGCACGGGCAAGTCCCTGGCGTACCTGCTCCCGGCCGTCCTCCTGGCCGTGGCCCAGGGCGAGCGGATAGTGGTCTCCACCAACACCATCAACCTCCAGGAGCAGTTGGTATCGAAGGATATCCCTGGTCTGGAAAAGGCGCTGGTGGAAGGGGGGCTGATTCCCCCCGGAGTGTTGCGGGCCCGGCCCCTGAAGGGCCGCGCCAACTACCTCTGTCTCCAGCGGCTACAGGGCGCCCTGGGCGCCACGGCCGCCGGCGCCGAGGAGGCGAAGCTCCTGTGCCGGCTGCTGGTCTGGATGGCCGATGGCGGGAGCGGCGACGCCTCGGAGATCCCCCTAAACGCGGCGGAGCAGTCCTTGTGGGGCCGGCTCTCGGCCCAGTTGGGCAACTGCTCTGTCCAGTGTCCGCCCCGGTTCCGGGCGGCCTGTCCCTTGCAGCGCAGCCGCCAGGAGGCTGAGGGCTGCCATATCGTGGTGGTGAACCATGCCCTGCTGCTCTCGGAGCTGGTGGGCGAGAGCCGCCGTCTGCCCGACCACGATTACCTGGTCGTTGACGAGGCCCACCATCTGGAGGACCAGGCCACGGAGCAGCTGGCGTTCCGGGTGGGCGTTCAGGAGCTGGACAAGCTCCTGGACGCCCTCAACCCGCAGGTGTTACCCGAGCTGCGGCAGCACCTGCGGGGAAGCGCCGCGCCCCAGGCCGCCCAGCAGCGCCTGCTGGAGTTGGCCGAGGCGCTGGCGCTGAGGGCGGAGAGCCTGCGCGTGCGGGGCCGGGACTTCTTCCTAATTGTGAGCTCCTTCCTGGGTGAGCAGGCCGAGCGCCAGGGGGACTATGAGCGACGCCTGCGGCTGACGCCAGGGTCCCGGGCCCAGCCCCTTTGGGAAGGGGTTGAGCAGGCCTGGGCCACCTTGGCCCAGCACTACGAGGCCGTGGAGGAGGGGCTCGAGGGCTTGCTGTTCCACCTGGGGTCTTTGGAGCCGGAGAACATCCTGGACTACGAGGGGCTGGTGGCCCGCCTGTCGGCGGTCCTAATGCAGCTGGCGGCGCAGCGCGAACGGCTGGACGGGGCGGTGGCCAACCCCCAGGCCGATATCGTCTACTGGGGCACCCTCAGCTCCCAGGGCGCCCCCGCCCTGGCAGGGGCGCCCCTGGAGGTGGGGCCGATGCTCCGAAAGCGGCTGTTCGACCAGAAAAGGAGCGTGGTCCTCACCAGCGCGACCCTCAGTACGGAAGGGAACTTCGAGTACCTCAGAGGGCGGCTGGGGCTGGAGGGCCCGCGGGAGCTGGTCCTGGACTCACCCTTCGATTACCGCGCCGCAGCGCTGGTATGCGTGCCCAAGGATATGCCGGAGCCGGCCGCGGCGGCTCAGGGCCGGGCGGTGGAGGAGGCCCTGGCCGCCATCGCCGTGGCGGCCCACGGCCGGACCCTGGCCCTCTTCACCTCCCACGCCGCCCTCCGCGCTGCCCGCGACGCCCTGGCCTCCCGGCTGCAGGGGCAGGGCATCGTGGTCCTGGCCCAAGGGGTAGACGGGGCCCCGGCGCAGCTCCTGGCCCGCTTCAGGGAAGGCGAGGCCACGCTGCTGATGGGGACGAGCTCCTTCTGGGAGGGGGTGGACGTGGTGGGGGATGCCCTGAGCGTGGTAGTGGTCGTCAAGCTCCCCTTCGCGGTGCCCACCGACCCCGTCTTCGCCGCTCGCTCAGAGCTCTTCGAGGACCCCTTCAACCACTATGCCCTACCCCAGGCGGTGCTGCGCTTCAAACAGGGTTTCGGACGGCTCATCCGGAGCCGCACTGACCGCGGGGTGCTGGTGGTGCTCGACCGCCGGGTCCTGTCCAGGAGCTACGGCCGCGCCTTTCTGCAGTCGCTGCCGCCCTGTACCGTGACACGTCCGTCCTTGATGCAGGTGGGCGCGGCGGTGCGCTCCTGGTTGGAGGGAGGCCACCCCTAGGGATTCAGCGCCAGCCGCGTCGCGGGGTCCGCCTAAACGAGCCCCGGCGCGAGGCGACAACAGGTCTCCCGTTGCTACTCTGAGCGCCCGGCTTGGTCAACTCGAGCGCGGCGAGGGATGGCAGCGGGGAGTGGTCAGGCCGGTGGTGGGTAGGAGGTCTGCTGCCGTTGGGCGTCCTGTTCGGCCTCGGCGGCGAGGCGCTCGTCGCAGGGGCGGCAGACGAAACCCATGGTGCAGGTCTCGGGGTTGATGAAGGGACGGCCGCACTCGGGCACCTGGGCGTGGATGTTCCACTTCTGATGGAACTGCCGGAAGCAGACGGCGCAGCGGGCGACGTGCTCGGGGTCCAGTGGATCGTCGCAGACGTGGCAGTTGGTCTGGGGTTCAGGCATCTCTTCCTCCTGGCCTAGGCACCTGAAGCCACGAGGCGGCGCACCAGGGCCGCTTCATCTTCCCGCGTTTTCACTCTTTTGTCTAGTCTGGCATCCCGCAGGGCCTCCAGGATACGCCCCAGGGCAGGCCCGGCGGGGACCCCCAGGGCCTGCAGGTCGGCTCCCCTCAGGAGCGGACGGGTGGGCCTGCCCTCCTGTAGGTAGTGCGCCAGCAGCCGGCGCCTGGCTCCCGGCCCCTGGGCCAGATAAGCCACCTGAAGAGAGAGAGGGTCGAAGGGGTCGAGGCGACGGGCCAGGGCGCTGGGGCGGCTTCCCTGGGCGAGGCGCGCCACCTTCCTCTTGACCCCAGGCAGTGCCTCCAGGGGCAACGCCCTGCGGCCGGCGATGTTCAAGGTACGCAGCACCTCGCCCAGGGCGCTGGCTTCCAGGCGGTACAGCCAGAGGCCCCAATAAAGGCTGCTCAGGTTGGCGCTGGTCAGGTTAGCCTCGGTCAGGTTGGTCCGAGGGAGAGCGCCCTGGGGGATGAACCATGGAGAGCCGGAGGTGCGCCTAGCTGCCGCCAAGCGCCGCGACAGCCAGCCGTCCCAGGTCAAAGCGGGGTGGATCTGGACCAGCAGCCGGTAGCGTTGGGCCAGGGCCAGGGCCTTTTCCGGTCGCTCTTCTTGAAAAATGCGCTCCAGCTCGTGGCGGACCCGGTCGTGCCCCACGCTCATTATGTAGCCGGCGTCGCGGCGGGCGAGGCGGCCAGTGCGCGTCTCCAGGCGCAGGCCCAGGCGGGCGGCGTAGCGGCAGGCCCTCCAAAGCCGGGTCGCGTCATCTTTAAAGGACCGCTCGTGCAGGACGCGCAGCAGGCCCGCCGCCAGATCGTGACGTCCCCCGTAGGGATCGTGGAGGCGCCCGAAGCTGTCGGGGGCCAGGCTCAGCGCCATGGCGTTGACGGTGAAGTCCCGCCGGAAGAGGTCCTCTTCCAGGCTCGCCGGGGCCTCCACGGAGGGCAGCGCCCCGGGCCGGGCGTAGCGTTCCCGGCGGGCCGTGGCGAGGTCGAGGCCGATGGCCCCCGCCCGCAGCGCCGCGGTGCGGAAGCGCCCGTGCACCAGGACGTGCCAGCCCGGCTTCTCCTCAAGGGCCCGCGCTACGGGGATGGCGTCGCCCGGGAGGACAAGGTCCAGGTCGTGGGGGGTCGGCTGGCCCAGGAGTAGGTCGCGGACAAACCCGCCCACTAGGAAGGGCCTCAGACCCCTGGCCAGAGACTCCGCCACCACGGCCTGCAAGGGTCCCTGAGCCTCGCCCGCCAGGGCCTGGCGCAGGAGCTGCGGCAGCGCCTCCGGTGGCGGGAGCTCCATGGACGCAGTATATCAGGAGCGCGGGCCGAGTTTCGGTGGGTGGGCCCTCAGTCTGGAGGGCAAGAAGTCAGTCAGTGTTGTGGGAGTGCAGATCCCGACGTGTCGGGACTCTGCCTGGGACCGAAGTCCCGACCCTCGGGATTCTCTCCCTTTTATATACTCCCTTCCTAGATTATCCTAGAGTGCTGGGCCGCCAGCGCCGAGGGGGGCCGGGATGCCGTCCGATTGGGCCGCTTTGCAAGACAGCCTGGGCTATCGCTTCAAGGACGAAGGCCTGCTGCGCCTCGCCCTGAGCCACCGTTCCAATGGGGGAGCCAGCTCCAACGAAAGGCTGGAGTTCTTGGGGGACGCGGTGCTGGGGCTGGTGGTGGCGGAGCATCTCTACAAGCACTATCCTGAGATGTCCGAGGGCCAGATGACCGTGCTGCGGGCCGCCCTGGTGCGGCAGGCGACTCTAGCAGATGTGGCCCAGCGGCTGGGGCTGGGACAGCATATGCTCTTGGGCCATGGCGAGGAGCTAAGCGGGGGCCGCGAGCGGCCCAGGAACCTGGCCCGCGCCCTGGAGGCGCTGTTGGGAGCGGTGGGCCTGGACGGCGGCCAGGGGGCGGCGCGCCGCCTGGCTTTGAGGCTGCTGGGAGACGCCCTGGCGGCGGCCCTAGGGCTGGGAGCCCTGCCCGACCCCAAGTCGCGGCTGCAGGCGCTCGCGCAGGCCAGGGGAGGGGGAGCCCCGGTGTACCGCATGGTGGAGGTAGCAGGACCCCAGCACGACCGCCGGTTCGTGATCGAGGTCTGGGTGCGCGGAGAGCCGGTGGCGCGGGGCGAGGGGCTGACCAAGCGGCAGGCCGAGGAGGCGGCGGCAGCGCGGGCGTACGGCCTCTTGGCCCCGGGCCCCTGAGCGCTCAGCGGGGCGCCATAAGGAGGAGATTTGTTCAGGATGCTGGGTCGCGCCAGGAAGGCGGAGGTTGGGGTCGAGCCCACCCGCCGGGCCTGGTTTGGCCGCATCAAGGAGCTCCTCTCCCGGCCAGCCATGGACGAGGCTACCTGGGTGGAGCTGGAGGAGCTGCTGGTCGGGGCCGACGTCGGGGTGGCGATGGCGAGCCTGCTCCTGGAGCGCCTCAAGGCGCTGGTGCAGGCGGAGCGGCTGCGGGAGCCCGGCCAGGTGCGCGAGGCGCTACAGCGGGAGATGCTGCGCCTGCTCCAGGTGCCGCCCCGCGGACGCTTCTTCGCGGCGGAAGGCAGCCCGCCGCGTCCCGCCGTCATCCTAGTAGTGGGCGTCAACGGCGCGGGGAAGACCACCAGCGTGGCGAAGCTGGGCGCGCTGCTCCAGGAGCCGGGGCGTCCGGTCTTGCTGGTGGCCGCCGATACCTTCCGGGCGGCGGCCATCGACCAGCTGAAGCTGTGGGGCGAGCAGGCGGGGCTGGAGGTCATCGCCAACCGGCCTGGTGCGGATCCCGCGGCGGTGGTATTCGACGCCCTGGAGGCGGCCCGGCACCGCGACAGCGCGGTGGTTATCGTTGACACCGCGGGGCGGCTGCACACCAAGTTCAACCTGATGGAGGAGCTCAAGAAGGTCCACCGGGTGGTCGAGCGCTGGGACCGCGCCGCCCCCCACGAGGTGCTTTTGGTGCTGGATGCCACCACCGGCCAGAATGCGTTGGCCCAGGCCCGCCAGTTTACGGCGGCCGTGGGCGTGACCGGGATCGTGCTGGCCAAACTGGACGGGACCGCCAAGGGCGGCATCGTGCTGGCCATCTCCCACCAGCTCGGGCTGCCGGTGCTGTTCATCGGCACCGGTGAAGGGCTGGGCGACCTGGCGCCCTTCGATGCCGAGGGCTTTCTAGCGGCGCTCTTTGCCTAAGGTGGCTTTGCACAAGAAGGGCATCCTGCCGCCAATTGAGGGAGTGCAGAGGGGCCCTCCCTCTGCCGGGGGTAGAAGGGGGCCAGGGGGATGGTCGTGCTCATGGGGAGAGCTGCCTAAGGTCAAAGCTATGCCCCTGCGCCCGTCGTAGTGTTAGACGTGACTGCCGCGTTCAGCTGGTGGCTGACCACTACCGCACTGGGCTTGCTAGCCTTTCCCGTGGCTCGCCACCTCTTCCGAGCCCTGCCCGACCAGGGGTACTCCCTGGCGCGGCCCCTGGGCCTGCTGCTCCTCTCTTACCTGGCATGGCTACTGGGCCTCAGCCACATCATCCCCAACGGCCGCGGGGCGGCGGTCCTGGCGCTGGCCGTCCTAGCGGCGGTGGCGTTCATCCTCGTCCTCCGCCGGCCGGGGGAGTTGGTGGCCTGGATGCGGCGCTCGTGGCGCCAGGTGGCCATCGTCGAAGGGCTCTATGCCACGGCCTTCGTCCTGTTCGCCATCTTCCGCGCCTACAGCCCGGAGATAGCGGGCACTGAGAAGCCCATGGACTTCGCCTTGCTTAACGCTATCCTGCGGAGCCAGGCCTTTCCGCCGGCGGACCCCTGGCTCTCCGGCCACTCCATCAGCTACTACTACTTCGGCTATCTGCAAGTGGCCACCGTAACCAACCTGACGGCCACGGCGCCGTCGCTGGCCTTCAACCTGGCGCAGGCGGCGCTCTTCGCCCTCACGGCGACGGCGGCCTTCGGGATCGGCTACAACCTGGTGGCCCTGTGGCGCCGCCCCGCGGAAGGGGCGCTGTGCCGGCCTGCTATCTGGCTGGGCCTGCTGGGCGCTGCCCTGGTGGTGCTCATGGGTAACCTGGTGGGCGTGTTCGAGCTGCTGCGGGCCCACGGGGCCGGCTCAACCGGGCTGTGGGACGCGCTCGCGGTCAAGGGGCTGAGCGGCGATGCCCCAAGCGCTGCCTGGCACCCCACGGAGTTCTGGTGGTGGTGGCGGTCCACCCGGGTGATCGACACGGTGGTGGAGGGTGTGAGCAGGGACTACACCATCACCGAGTTCCCATTCTTTAGCTTCCTCCTGGGGGACTTGCATCCCCACGTGATGGCCCTTCCCTCGGCGCTGCTGGCCCTGGGCCTCGGGCTGGCGGTGCTGGCGGGCAAGGAGGCGCTCGGCGCCGCCAGCCACCTGGCGCGGCCCTGGTTCTCGGCCCTGGCGGCGCTCATCCTGGGGGCGTTGGGCTTCCTCAATAGCTGGGACCTGCCGACCTACGGGGCGCTGTTCCTCGGCGCCGTGGCGCTGCGCGCCTACCGGGAGAACGGTGGCGTCGGACGCAAGGCCGGGCTCGCCGCGGCGGCCTTCGCCATCCCGATCCTGGTCGCCGCGGTGCTCTTGTTCCTGCCCTTCTACGCCAACTTCAGCAGCCAGGCGTCGGGGCTGGCGCCGGTGGGCCGCTATACCACGGGTTACCTGCACTTCTTCCTGGTGTTGGGGCCCCTCTTCCTGCCGGCGGCCACCTACGTTGTCCTCCTGGCCGGGAGGGTCTCAAAGGGGAGGGCCTGGCGGGGCGCCAGCGCTCCCGGCAGCGAAAGCGCGACCTGGCGGCTCTCCGACGCCTGCTGGGGCGTTGCCCTGGCGCTGGGGCTGTTCCTGCTCTGGGTGGCCGCGACGGTCTGGATGGCTGACCCCCTGGGCGAGGGCTTGGTCCGCATTGCCGGGCGCCTGCTGCGCTTGCTCCCCTTGCTAGCCCTGGTGGCGCTCGCCGGCCTGTCGCTGCGGACCCTGGCAAGGCCCGCCCAAGGCGAGGCGGAGGGCGCCGGGGCCGCCGTCCTTTTCGCTTTGCTGACGGTGCTGGTGGCGTCCCTGGTGCTCCTGGCGCCGGAGCTTTTCTACGTGAGGGACCTGTTCAACAACCGGATGAATACTATCTTCAAGCTCTATTACCAGGCCTGGCTTCTCCTTGCCGTGGTGGCACCCTTTTGCCTATACTATCTCGCCCATAGTTGGAGGCCGTACCTGTCCCTGGCGAGGGCCGCCAAATGGGTCTGGCTAGGTGTTCTGGCGGTCCTTCTGGCCGGGGCCTTTGTCTATTCCGCGGCCGCGGTGCCGAGCCGGTCAGACGAGTTCAAGGGCACCCCGACCTTGGACGGCCTGGCCTTCTTGCGCCGCACGAACCCAGACCTGATGCAGGCCCTAGAGGTCCTGAAGGCGAGGGCGCCTCCGGAGGCCGTGGTGGTGGAAGCGGCGGGGGGGTCGTACACCGACTATGGGCGCGTCTCGGGGCTGACTGGCATACTGGCGGTGCTAGGGTGGTCCGGCCATGAGCATCAGTGGCGGGGGACGACCCGGGCCTTCGCGGGCAGGGAGCAGGACATCGACCGCATCTATCAGGCCGAAGACGCCGCCACGCTAAGGTCGCTCCTGGACCAGTACCGCGTCACCTATGTCTTCGTGGGAGACCTGGAGCTGAGGCGTTATGGGCCCGCTACGGCCAGTCGCCTGGCCCAGTTCCTGCCCGTGGAGTACCAGAACGACGGGGTGACCATCCTGAAAGTGGGGGATTAGTTGGCGACCGAGCCGGCCGCAGCCCAGCCGGGGGGCCAGGAGCCCTTGTCGCCGCCCACGACCTGGGGCCGTTGGGCCCTGCCGGTGGAGATAGGGGCCTATCTAGCCCTCTTCCTGGCTGCCCTGACTCTTCGATTTTGGGCCCTGGACAACCGCGGTGTCGCCTACGACGAGAGCCTGCACAACTACTTCGGCTACCAGCTTTTCGCGGGCAAGGGCTATAACCCTGACCCTCTGAGCCATGGCCCTTTGAAGTACTTCGGCAGCGCCCTGTCCTTCTTCTTTTTCAACGACAGCGATTTCACGGCGCGCATCCTGCCCGCGCTGTTCGGCAGCGCCCTGGTGCTGCTCCCCCTGGCGCTGCGTAGCCGCCTGGGGCGCGTAGGGGCGCTGGCGACCGCCGCCCTGCTTGGATTCTCCCCCTTCCTGGTGTTCTACAGTCGCTTCAACCGCGACGACATCATCGTCGGGTTCTGGTCGGCCAGCCTGGCGGTGCTGCTGTGGCGGTTCCTGGACAGCGGGCGCAACCTGTACCTTTACCTCCTGGCGGCGGCCCTGGCCCTCTCCTTCGCCACCATGGAGGGGACCTTCTACACCGTCCTTGTCCTGGGGTCATTCGCCCTGGCGATGGCCTTCAACACCTGGTTGCTGGCCCCCGCCACGACCGGCCGTTGGGGGGAGCTCTGGCGCTCCCGACCGCTGGCCTTCGGGCTAGTGGCCCTGACGCTCTCGGTGCCCCTGGCCGGGGCGCTAGCCGACTTCGTGACCGCCCCCCTGGGCGTGGTCCTGGCCACGAAGGAAGGGTCCGCCACCGGCTGGCCCACCCCTGATAGCGATCTCGCCCTAGGGCTGGCCGTGGGCCTGGTGCTGACGCTCCTCGTCGCCGGAGGGCTGGTGGGGGTGCGCTGGGGACGGGGTATTTGGCTGCGCTGCGCCCTTGTCTTCTGGGCCCTCTTTGTGCTGCTGTACAGCAACTTCCTGACCAGCTTGGGGGGCGTTGCCAGCGGGGTGTGGCGTTCCCTGGGCTACTGGCTGGCCCAGCAGCCGGTCATGCGGGCGGGCCAGCCCTGGTACTACTACTTCTTGACCGTCTCCTTATACGAATACCTGGCCTTCGGCCTAGCCCTGATCGCCGCCGTCTATTTCGGCTGGCGGCACCGGTTCTTGGGGCGCGCCCTGGCGTTCTGGGCCCTCGCCCTCGCCTTCTTCATCGCCTGGGAGGTCGTCGGCCCCCAGGCGCGGATACCTCTGCCGGTCATCGGGCTGCTGGTGCTGGCGGCGGCCTTCATCCTGGTGTCGCGGCGGCGCGATGATCTGTTCACCACCTTCCTGGTGTTCTGGGCGATGGCGACGTTTCTGGTCTATTCCCACGCTGGGGAGAAGATGCCCTGGCTCACCGTCCACCTGGCGGTGCCCCTGTGCTTCCTGGCTGGCAAGCTCCTGGGCGAGCTGCTGCCGCGGGTGCCCTGGCGCGAGGTCCTAACCCTGCGCTCAGGCCTAGCGGTGCTCCTGGTGGCCCTGTCCTCGTGGACGCTTGCCCTGCTGTTCTGGAACGCAGCTCGCGCCCCCAGGGACCCCTTGGACGCGGTCCTGGGCCTCTTCATCCCCCTGGCGGTGCTCCTGGCCTGCCTGGGCGCCGTCGCCGGCATCCTGCGGCGGGCGGGGGTATCGCAGGTGCTGGCGGCGCTGGGGATGTTCGCCCTGGCTGCTGTCGCTTTGCTCTCCTTCCGCACCGCCGTCCAGGCGAGCTTCGTCCACGAGAACGATACCCGCGAGATGCTGATCTACGCCGCGGGCTCCGGCGACCTCCAAACGGTCGCGGCGGCCATCGACCGCTACGCCTTCGAGTCCGGGAAGGGGACCGACCTGGCTATCAGCGTGGACGGGGACGTGTACTGGGGTCTAATCTGGTATCTGCGCCGCTACAAGACGGTCGAGTTCGCCCGGGTGGCGGACCTCAAGGCGCCGCCTCGGGGCGACGTGCTGCTAATCAATGCCAGCGATGAGGGGAAGGTCGCCGTTTGGAACAAGTATGGCCCCGGCCAGAAGTTCCTTTACATCTGGTGGCCGGCCGAGGGCTACAAGGGCCTGACCCCGGCGCGGTTCGCCCGCCTGCTGGTGGACCAGCACGCCTGGGGGCGCGGCCTCAACTACTTCCTGTTCCGCAGGCTCGAAATCGATGTCTCCCGCCACGAGGCGATGGTCCTTTTCCCGGCTCCTGCCGGCGCTCGCGCCCCGGCCACCGAGGAGACCCCAGCAAGCGACGTTATGGAGCCGGAGCCTTAGGCGCTGGCCCTAATCGCTAGTCGTGGGCGCTACAATGTAGGAGGCGTGAAGCATCGATGTTAGGGGAGGCCATGGCAGCCGGTGGGATAGCTGGCAGGCGGATTTCGCTGGTCATCGCCGTGATGGCCCTGGTCGCGGTCGCGTGCGGCGGCGGGGGCGGCCCCGCCCCAGCCGGCGCCGAGCGCAGCACGAGCGGCCCCCCGAGGGTCGGGCAGTTGGCGCCCGACTTTACCCTGGAACGGGTGGACGGCGGCCCGCTGGCCCTGCGGGAGCTGCGCGGACAGGTGGTGCTGGTGAACTTCTGGGCTAGCTGGTGCGGCCCCTGCAAGGTGGAGATGCCCCTAATCCAGCAGGTCTACGACCAGTATCGGGCGCGAGGGTTCCAGGTTGTGGGCGTGGACTTTGGGGAGCCCAGGGAGGACGCGGTGGACTTCGTCCAACAGGGCGGCTTCTCCTGGCCCTTTGTCCTCGATGGCAACCAGGGCGTGGCCAAGCGCTACAACGTCCTGGGCCTGCCCGCGAGCTTCTTCCTGGACCGCCAGGGCGTGATCCGTCAGATCCACGTCGGCCCCTTCGTGACCCGAGAGCAGTTGGAGGAGAAGGTCGCGGCGCTGTTCTGAAAGGGCCAGGCCCCTACCTGGGCTCCGGACCAGCATCCAGCGCATACCCCATCCCAAACCTTCCCCCGCAGACGGGAAGGGACATGCCTAGACCCGCCCACGGCACTCTGACTGCTTGACTTCCAGGTGCGGCGGCCCTAGCATCTCCTTTGATTATGGCTGGGTACTACCCTGTATTCTTGGACCTCAAAGGTCGACCCTGCGTGGTAATCGGCGGGGGCGAGGTGGCCGAGCGCAAGGTGGCGGCGCTGCTGGAGTGCGGCGCCCGCGTGCGGGTGGTAGCCTCCCAGGCCACTGAGGGCGTCCACCGCTGGGCCGCGCAGGGCAAGATCGAGCTGCTTACCAGGGCCTATCGCCCGGGCGACCTGCGGGGCGCCTGTCTTGCCATCGCCGGCACCGATGACCGCTCCACCAATGACCAAGTTTACCAGGAGGCCCAGGAGCTTGGTGTCCTGGTAAACCTGGTAGACGACCCCCCTCACTGCTCGTTCATCGCTCCCGCCATCGTCCGGCGCGGCGAGGTGCAGATCGCCATCTCCACGGGCGGCGCCAGCCCGGCCCTAGCGCGCCACCTGCGAGAGCTCCTGGAGTCCGCCGTGCCGCCGGAGTATGGGGTGCTGGCCGAGGTGCTGCGGCGGGTGCGAGGACGTCTACGGGCGGCGGGTACGACAGCCTCGCCGGAGGCCTGGCAGGCGGCCATAGACGGCGAGCTCTTGATGTTGCTGCGCCAGGGAGGGGAGGCCGCCGCGGAGGCCCGGCTGCTGGAGCGACTGCGGGTGGCCGCCGCCCCATAAGGCCAGGGAGCCCTGGGTGCGCGATCTGAGCCGCTGGCCCTTCTTTTACGGCTGGCTCATCGTCGTCATCGCCATGCTGGCTAGCATGGGCGGAGGCGGTGGCCTGAACTACTCCTTCGGCGCCCTCATGTCGCCCATGAACGCGGAGCTGGGATGGAGCCGCAGCCAGATCTCGGGCGCCATAACCCTGGCGGGGCTGATGGGCGCTCTCAGCGGCCCCTGGCTCGGGCGCTTGCTGGACCGGCCCGGTGGCCGCTTCGTGACACCTGTCTGCGCCGCCCTGGGAGGCGCCGTTCTGCTGGGGGTCTCTCGGGTAACGGAGCTCTGGCAACTTTACCTGTTGTACGGCGTTCTCCTGGGGCTACTGATGCCTGGCATCAGCCTCTCGGCCACCACTGCCGTCGCCAACTGGTTTGTGCGCAAGCGGCCCCAGGCCACCGCCATCGCCTCCTTCGGGATACCCCTGGGCGGGCTGGCCGTGCTCCCCCTCACCCAGTTCCTCATTGGCGCCTTCGATTGGCGGGCCGCCTGGTTGGGGATGGCGGGGGTGATGGCCATCGTCCTGGGCCTGCCCGCCCTTCTGATCCTGCGCCGTCGCCCCGAGGACGTGGGGCTGCTGCCCGACGGCGACAAGTTCGCCCCCGGCGCCGACGGCCAGGCGCGGCAGGCGGCCCTGGCGGCCTCGCTGGCCGGCGAGCCCCGCTGGACCGCCCGGCAGGCGATGGGCACGCCCGCTTTCTGGCTCATGCTGGTGGCCTTCAGCCTGACCGGCATGGGCATCCTGGGCTTTTTGACCAACGGCCAGTCCCATTTCATAACTGCTGGCGGCAGCCGGGCGCAGTCCGCCGCCGCCTTGAGCTTCTTCGCCTTCGGCACCGTCGGCGGGCGGTTCATCTGGGCGCCCCTCGCGCTGAAGATCGGCTCGCGCCGGGCCGCGGTGCTGGCGGCTGGCTTCGCCGGGCTGTCCTTCTTCGCGGTCGCCTTCTCCCAGGCCCCCGTTGCCATGTACATCTCCTCGGCCCTCCTGGGCTCTGGCCTAGGTGGATTGACGCCGCTTTCGATGCAGCTCTGGCCCGATTATTTCGGGCGCCTATCCGTGGGCACCGTGCGCGGCGCCGCCGGCTCCTTCCAGGGCATGGTGGGGGCCCTAGGGCCTTTCGTGGCCGCCGGCATCTTCGACCTGTCCGGCAGCTACCAGGTCGCTTATGCCCTCTTCGGTGGGGGAGCTCTGCTGGCCGCCATCCTGGTCTTCTTCTCCCGCAAGCCCACCCCGCTGGCGGCGGGGCCTCTGAATGTGCCGGATGGGCCTGCCCGTTCAGGTTGACAAAATGGCGGCGTCGCTTTACCCTAGCGCCTGGCCCCCGCGTCCGCCGCTTGACTCTGGCGCTGTCGGGGGCACGTTGATGCACAGGTGGTGAACCCATGGGCAAGGTTGCGGTCGATAACAAGTCCTCCCGAGTGCTCCTGATCCGCTCCGCTGAAGGCGAGTGCACCTACATCGCCCCCAACGAGAAGGTGGCGGTGGACGAGGCGGCGCTGAAGCTCTCCCCGGAGACTCAGGACCTCATCAAGAAGGGCCAGGTCAAGGTTACCCCCGCCTAAGGCCGGCGCGCCCCGGGCCCGCGAAAAACCAGGGCTGCGGCGGGCTAGGCGTGATTGTAGCCCGCGGCGGCCGGCTCCCACGGAACCCGTGATAGGAGCGCCATGCGCACCTCCAAGCGGATTGAGCAGCTCCCGCCCTATCTCTTTGTGGAGATCAGCCGCAAGATCGCCGCCAAACGGGCCCGCGGCGATGACGTCATCAGCCTCGCCATCGGCGATCCCGACCTGCCGACGCCGCGTCACATACTGGACCGGCTGCATAAGGCCGCGGAGGTCTCCGCCAACCACCGCTACCCGGAGACGGACGGCCTGCCCGAGCTGCGCCGGGCCATCGCCCGCTGGTACCAGCGGCGCTTCGACGTCGTCCTCGACCCCGACACCGAGGTCCTGCCGCTCATCGGCTCCAAGGAGGGGATCGGCCACATCGCCCTCTGTTTCATCGACCCCGGCGACGTCGCCCTGGTCCCCGACCCCGCCTACCCTGTCTATGCCATCGGCACCATGTTCGCCGGAGGCGAGTCTTACCCCCTGCCGCTGACGGACGAGAACGGCTTCTTGCCCGACCTGGACCACGTCCCCGAGAGCGTGCTACGCCGCGCCAAGCTTCTGTGGCTCAATTACCCCAACAACCCCACGGCGGCGGTGGCCGACCTGCCCTTCTTCCAGCGGGCCGTGGAGTTCGCCCGGCGTCACGACCTGGCCATCCTCCACGACGGCCCCTACAGCGAGGTCGCCTTCGACGGCTACCGGCCCGTCAGCTTCCTCCAGGCCGCCGGCGCCAAGGATGTGGGCCTGGAGTTCCATTCCCTCTCGAAGACCTACAACATGACGGGCTGGCGTATCGGCATGGCCGTGGGCAACGCCCGCCTGATCAACGCCCTCATGCGGGTCAAGTCCAACCTGGACTCCGGCATCCCCCAGGCGATCCAGGAGATGGCGATCGCGGCCCTAGATGGCTCCCAGGACTGCATTGAGGAGCACAATAAGGTGTACCAGCGCCGGCGCGACCGGCTCTGCGCCGTGCTCCAGGAGATGGGGCTGCGGGTGCGCCCCCCCAAGGCCAGCCTCTACATCTGGGCCCGGCTGCCAGACGGCTACAAGTCGGGCGACTTCGCCGCCCGGCTGTTGGAGGAGGCCAACGTGGTGGTAACGCCCGGCCGCGGCTACGGCCCCGCCGGCGAGGGCTACATCCGCCTCTCCATCACCACGCCAGATGAGCAGGTGGACGAGGCGTTGCGGCGCCTGCAGGCCTGGATCGGCAAGCAGGGGCTCAAGCGCTGAGCCCTGGCGATCTCGCCTCGAAACAACGGGGCGCCTGCGTAGGACCCTGGCGCGGCTGAGAAGAGCACACTGGCGCTATAATCAGGCCGGACGCTTATCCCTTAAGAATCGAGGGGCACAACGCCGACCAAAAGACCGGGCCTGCTGAAGCTCAAGGAACGGGCTCTCCTGGTGGCCGTGGACTCTAAGGCCCGCCCCCGGCCGCGCCCCGGCGTGGGCGACGGCGCCTTCAGCGTAGAGGACTCCCTGGAGGAGCTGGCCTCCCTCGCCGGCGCCGCCGGCGCTGAGGTGGTGGGCGCGGTGGTGCAGCGGCTGCGTGTGCCCTCTCGCCACTCCTATCTGGGCAGCGGCAAGGTGGCGGAGATCGCCGCGATGCGCGCCCAGTCCGCCTTTGACCTGGTCATCCTCGACGATGAGCTCTCCATCCTGCAGCAACGCCACCTCGAAGACGCCTGGCAGGTGAAGGTCATCGACCGCACCGCCCTCATCCTCGACATCTTCGCTCAGCGCGCCCGCACCAAGGAGGGGCTCCTGCAGGTCGAGCTGGCCCAGGCGGAGTACCTGTTGCCCCGCCTGGCGGGCCAGTGGTCGCACCTGGAGCGCCTGGGCGGCGGCATCGGCACCCGCGGCCCCGGCGAGTCTCAGCTGGAGACAGACCGCCGCTTGGTGCGCCAGCGTGTCCAGCGTCTACGGGAGCAGCTAGAGGCGGTCCGGGGCCACCGCGCGCGCTCCCGCCTGCATCGCGCTCGTTACGGCATCCCGGTGGTGGCGATTGTGGGCTACACTAGCGCCGGTAAGAGCACCCTCCTCAATGCCTTGACGGGTGCCGAGGTCTACGCCAGCGAAAAGCTCTTCGCTACACTGGATCCCACCACCCGGCGGCTCAAGCTCCCCAACGGCCAGCTAATCCTTCTCACCGACACCGTGGGCTTCATCCACAAGCTGCCCCCCACCGTGGTCGCCGCCTTTCGCGCGACCCTGGAGGAGCTGGAGGCCGCCGACTTGCTGCTCCACGTGGTCGACATCACGCACCCCAACGCCGCCCAGCAGAGCCGAACGGTGGAAGAGACGCTCGCTTCTCTGGGGCTCGCCGCCAAACCGGTGCTCCTTGTCCTCAACAAGATCGACCGCCTCCCTCCCAGCCCGGGCCCTGATGGCGAGGGGGTGGATTCTGCCTTCGACCGCGACCAGGCCGTCCTCGTGTCGGCAGCCACCGGCCAGGGGCTCGGCGAGCTCCTCCAGGAGCTTCAGCGTTGCCTGGTCACCCCCATGGAGACCCTGCGGGTCCGCATCCCCTACCAGGCCAGCTCGATGGTGGCGCTCTTCAAGGAGCGGGGCGTCGTCGAGGGCGAGGAGTACCGGCGCGAGGGCACCGTCCTTCACGGGCAGCTGCCCAGCGCCATTGCCCGCCGCTTCGCCAAGTACCGGACAGGGTAGGGTAGGGCATCGGGAGCAGAAGTTCCCACTCCCTTCCAAGGGAGGCGGCCTTGCGCGAAAAGTCGGGTCAGTGTGGCCGGAGTGCAGAGTCCCGACGTGTCTGGACTCTGCCGGGGGCAGGGGTGTCCCCTGAATATCTTTCCCTCCCCCTTCCTGGAAAGGAAGGGGACAGGGGATGGTTCGCTGGCTCTTGAAGACGAAGAGACTCTTTAAACGCCACTTTTTAGTGCAAAACTGGGAAGAGGGCTGGGGGTGAGGGTGAACCGCGTATCTCCGGGTAATAAGCGCGGGCTACCTGGCCGATTTTGTGGCGGCACGCTATCGCTCCTATGGGCGAGCGCTATAGTTAGCTATGTTAAGCAAGTCTCAGACCGTGTCGGGCTGGTCAGGCTGTGGGCAAGCCTGTTCCATGGGCCATTGCCCGCAACGCTATAGTTAACTATGCGCTCCTGGCTACTGAGCAAGTCGTCGGCAGGAAAAGCGTGGTCTGAGCGGGGATGGCGCGGCGGCGTGGAATGGCCACGGCAGGGGGTGACTGTGGCGGAATCGGGGGAACTGGTTGATTTGCGTGAAAAGCTGGACAGCCACCGACGGGAGCTGCTGAGGCTGGTGCGTGGCCTGACCGAAGAGGCGGCCGCCATGCAGCCCAACGGCGAGTGGTCGGTCAAGCAGCAGCTGGCCCACGCCGCGACGGCGGAACGGGTCTGGCGCGATGGCGCCCTGCTCACCCTCAGCCGCAGCGGGGGCCTGCCCCAGCAGTGGGCCGCCGCCGTCCAGGATGGCGTCGCCGAGGCCAACAAGCTGCCCATCCGCGAGCTGGTGTCCACTCTGGAACGTGAGCGCCGCGAGACTCTACATAAAGTTGCATCCCTGAGCGCGGAGCAGCTCCAGGTGCGGGGGCCCCATCCCGCCTACGGCGGCGAGATGAGCGTGCTCCAGATGTTGCGGGCCATCTACCGCCACGACCGCATGCACAGCGAGCAGGTCCAGGGCCAGCCCACCACGTTCCAGCCGCGCCGCCTGCACGCCCGCAGCAGCCCCCCAAGCAGTCTTTGAGGCGACCCTGCTTCAGGAGTTGGCATCCCGGCTCCAAAACCCTCTCCCTCGAAGGCAAAGGGAAGGGTGAGGGTGGCGCTAGGGAGCTCGGGACTGAGTATCCGGGCCTTTTCAGACCAGCCCACGGCCTGCTTCCTCAGGGCGCGCGGCGTTGGTCCTCCTTTTGCACCTCCGTGTAGGTCCTCCGCAAGACCGCTTCGATCTCCTCCGCCAAGCGCTGCTCCTCGTGGTACAGCGCGATGTTGTAGGCAAGGTCGAGCGCCTGCACGATGAGGCCCAGGTTGCTGCGCCGGGTCGCTGGCATAGGCAGCCTCCTTGCGTGTTTCGGGGCGTGTTTGCGTCGGTGGCAAGCATAGCGCCTGCGGGGTTCGAGGGCTAGAACCTAGCGGAGCGATCAGGCCCTTTCCTCTAGGGGCCTAACTTCGCACTATTGTGGTTATGTCGATAGGTAAAGCAAGGGGAGGGGTGGCTGGGAGTGGCCGGAGAACATCAGGCTGGCCCTCCTCGGGCGCTGGAGCCTGCGTGGCCCCGGCACCTCTTGCGCACAGTATGGTTAGGCATCTCTCAGTACCGCATGCTCTTGCTTACCTATATAAATGGTGTTGTTTGCCTAGTTCTAATGCGATGAGAGGCGATGGCGGGCGCCTGGGTTCAAGGGTTGGTGTTGCCACCGCAGAGCGCAGTGCCGGTTGGCTGCTATAATCGGGCTGATCGTTGCCGACGTGAGAGTTTCCCCCGCTCCGCCCTGGAACGATGCGGCCCGTGGAGGGACTGGTGTGGATCGAACTGACAAGACCGTTTTCTTCGACGACGAGGTGGATTCCGTCGTCTTATCCGTGATTCGAGACGCCCGCAAGTATGCCGTTGTCGTGACTCCATATCTCAAGCTGTTTGTATCCGCTGCGGTCAGCCGGTCCCTCCAGACCCGAACAGGCCTTTGTGCGACGATTGCTATGAAAGTCGGGCCGAGTGGAAGAAACCCGATTACCGCGGGCAAGTCTGCCACTCTTGCGGGCAGCCGGCGGAGGTCAGCTACGCGCGGCCCCTATGCGCCCGTTGCTACTCGGCTTTAGCGCGATGAAGGCCGTGGCGGTGGCGGGCGCCGCCCTGGCGCTCCTCGCCAGCGCGTGCGGCGGCTCGCCCGCTGCCCTGGCCACACCCTCCTCCATGCGCCCGCTGGCCGCCACCCGCCTGCCGCCGGGCGCCTTGGCCTCCCTGCTCGTCGCCTCGGTGGACCTGGGCGTTGGTCCGCAGCGCTTCGCCGTGGCCATCTTCGACAGCGATCAGCGGCCCATCACAGATGCCAGCGTGCGGCTGCGCTTCTTTAAGGTGCTAGGTCAGGACCAGGCGGAGCTGCGGGCCGAGGCCGCTGCCCCTTTCCGCGGCCAGGGGCTTCAGAACGAGGGGCTGCAGGACCGCGGCGTCTATGCCGCCCCGGTGACCTTCGATAGCCCCGGGACCTGGGGGGTCGAGGCCCTGGCCGTGCGGCCTGGCCACCCCCAGGAGTCTGTGCGGGCGTCCTTCGAGGTCCCGGCGCGGAGCCAGACCCCGGCCATCGGCGACCCGGCGCCGGCCAGCAGGAATAAGACCATCACAGATGTGGGCAGCGTGGAGGAGCTGACCAGCGCCCGTCCGCCCGACCCTGACCTCTATCGGCTCGCCATCGCTGACGCCATCGCCCAGCGCCGGCCCTTCCTGGTCGTCTTTGCCACCCCGGCCTTCTGCACCAGCCGCGCCTGCGGGCCCGCGCTGGAACAGGTGCACCCCCTTAAGGCCAAGTATGGCGACAGGGTGGGCTTTATCCACGTCGAGATCTACAACGATCCGGTGGGCCTCCTCAAGGGTGGCAGCGACCGCTCGGTGCGGCCCGCGGTGCTGGAGTGGAACCTGCCCACGGAGCCCTATGCCTTTCTGGTGGATGGCCGCGGGCTGGTCTTCGACAAGTTCGAGGGCTTTGTCCCGGCGGCAGAGCTGGAAGAGGCCGTGCTGCGCCTACTGGCCGCCCCTTAGTTATGTCGAGTTATCACAACCAGGGACGCTACAGTTAGCTTGGCCTTTCAGATGGATGCGCTAGGGGGCGTCCTCCACTCGGAGCGCGCGCAGCCCCGCCGCGTCCTTGATGTAAATGACCTTCATCCGCTCGCCGGCCAGCATGTGCTCCCGTAGGTGGCTGGCGCTGAAGCCGATGTCCTCCTTGACGGTGAAGACGAGTCGCGCTTTGCTCGCGGTTACTAGGGTGAAGGCGCTGGCTTCCACCAGAGAGGTCGCCTCGACGTCTACCACCACGCCTACGACCTCCTGGGCACGGGGGCCGCAGGCCGAGGCCGCTAGCGCCAGGAGGATGAGAAGGGCAAGGACTATCCGGCTGTCTGGCCCGCTGTCTAGTCGGTGCAAGGTCGGCCCCACTCTTGGCTCGTCTCCTCCTGGGCTGAAACTAAGAGGCGAGGGCACGCGTGGCCCTCGCCTCTTGCTCGCGTTGGACTGGCTATGTTCAGTCGCGGGCCCCCAGGATCGTTACCGCGACCGAGGAGGTAGCGGGAGCGCCTCCCAGGTTCTGGGCCAGGCCCAGGGTCGGGTTCTTGCGTTGGCGTGGTCCAGCCTTACCTTGGAGTTGCTTCGTGATCTCGTACATCATGCGCAGACCGCTGGCGCCCACCGGGTGGCCGAAGCATTTGAGTCCGCCATCGGGGTTTACGGCCAACTCGCCCTCCAGGTCGAAGACACCGCCCATCACGTACTCGGGGCCCTTGCCCCGAGGCGCCCAGCCCATGTCCTCACAGATGATCAACTCGGTGCTGGTGAAGCAGTCGTGGACCTCGGCGTGATCGATCTCCTTCAAGGGATTCTTCACGCCCGCCTGCTCGTACGCCTGCTTGGAGGCGGCCACGCACTCCTCGAAGTGCACGAAGTCGTACCGGCTCTGAAGATATCCTTGGTTCCCTCCGACGGCTAGGCCCAGGCCCTTTACCAGCACGTAGTCCTGGCGAATCTGCTTGGCGATCTCAGGCCGCGTGATGATCGCTGCGGCGGAGCCATCCGAGACCCCGCAACAGTCGAAGAGGCCCAGCGGGTAGGCGATCATGGGTGCTGTCAGCGCCTGCTCTATGGTGATCTCGCGCTGGAAGTGGGCCTTGGGGTTGAGCGACCCGTTGTGATGGTTCTTGACGGCAATATGGGCCAGCGCCTTCTTCAAATCCTCGGGCCTCATCCCATAGTGATGAGCGTAGCGCTGGGGCGCCAGAGAGAACGATGCTGGGGCCGTCGAAGGTGGCGCTACGTTGGTACCTGGGCTTCCGCCACCGCCCACCAGCCCGGTCATGCCGCTGTCCTTGAGCTTCTCTACGCCAGCTACCAGCACCATATCGTAGACGCCCGCAGCCACCGCGAAACAGGCGTTGCGGAAGGCGTCGCTACCGGTGGCGCAGGCATTCTCAACCCGTGTGATGGGAATGTACTCCAACTTCATCGCTTGGGCCAAGGGCTGGCCGGTGTCGAAGGAGGTGTGGACGCCTAGCCACGCCGCCTGGATGTCCTTGGACTCAAGCCCCGAATCCTCTAACGCTTCGTAGACCGCATCCACCATCAGGTCTTCGGCATTCTTGTCCCAGCGCTCCCCGAACCTGGTGCACCCTATGCCGATTATGGCCACCTTGTCCTTAATGCTCTCCATGGTCCCTCCCGCGGTCTACCGCCGCTGCGCATTTTCTACCTGCTGATACCTGATTATATCCTACGTGAAACGGCCGGCAGCAGGCTTGCCCGATAGGCTTGTGGAAACAGAGAGGGGGCAGGTATATGCCTGCCCCTCTGCCCATAGTGTCCGGAACCTAGTCGCGTGCGCCGAAGATGGTCACCGCGCAGGTGAAGGAGCCCGGCGTGCCGCCCAGGCTATGGGCCAATCCCAGGGTGGGGTTCTTGCGCTGCCTGGGGCCGGCCTTGCCCTGGAGCTGCTTGTAGACCTCGTACATCATGCGCAGCCCGCTGGCGCCGATGGGGTGACCGAAGCACTTCAGGCCGCCGTCGGGGTTGACCGACAGCTCACCCTCCAGGTCGAAGACGCCGCCCAGGATGTACTCGGGGGCCTTGCCCCGGGGCGCCCATCCCAGGTCCTCGCAGATGATGAGCTCAGTGATGGAGAAGCAATCGTGGACCTCGGCCAGGTCGATCTCCTTGAGGGGGTTCTTGACGCCCGCCTGTTGGTAGGCCTGCCGGGCCGCCGTGGTGTTCTCCTCGAAGTGGACGAAGTCGTACTGGCTCTGGAGGCGTCCCTGCATCCCGCCCACCGTCAGGCCCAGCCCCTTGACCAGGGTGTAGTCCTGGCGGAAGTGCTTGGCCAGCTCTGGCGTGGTGATGATGGCCGCCGCCGAGCCGTCGGAGACGCCGCAGCAGTCGAAGAGCCCCAAGGGGTACGCAATCATGGGCGCCGTGATGGCTTGCTCCATCGTGATCTCGCGCTGGAAGTGGGCCTTGGGGTTCAGGGAGCCGTTGTGGTGGTTCTTGACGGCGATGCGGGCCAGGGCCTTCTTCAGGTCCTCGGCTTTGTAGCCGTACTGGTGGGCGTAGCGCTGGGCCGCCAGGGCGAACTGCACCGGCGGGGGCGTGGGTGGCGATATGTTCGTGCCGCCCCCTCCCCCGCCGGCCAGTCCGGTCATACCGCTATCCTTGAGCTTCTCTACGCCGGTCGCCAGCACGATGTCGTACACGCCGGCCGCCACGGAGTAGCAGGCGTTGCGGAAGGCGTCGGCGGCGGTGGCGCAGGCGTTCTCCACCCGCGTGATCGGTATGTACTCCAGCTTCGCCGCCTGGGCCAGGGGCTGGCCGGTGGAGCCGCCGGTGGTGCCCAGCCATGCCGCTTGGATGTCTTTGGACTCGAGGCCGGCGTCGGCCAAGGCCTCGAATACGGCCTCCACCATCAGGTCCTCTTGGTTCTTGTCCCAGCGCTCCCCGAACTTGGTGCAGCCCATCCCGATGACGGCCACCTTGTCGCGAATGCTCTCTGCCACTAGCTACCTCCCCCTCTTAGACTTAGCGGACGGGCATGGCCTTCCAGTAGTAGTTGTGGATGCCACCCGCCAGGCGCAGCTTCCGGAACGTGAGTTCCAGGTTCATGTCTATCTTGACCTCTTTGGTATCGCGGTCGGTCATCATCAGCACGGCCCGGCCGCCGGCAGCGAAGTCCAGGACGCTGATCACCAGGGGCACGTCGGGCGTCCCGGCGATGTAGTCCATGGAGTAGGTGAACAGCTTGGCCTTGGAATCGGAGAGGCGGATAGGTGTGAAGTTATCCTTCTCGTGGCAGATCGTGCAGACCCGCTGGGGCGGATACTGAACCGTGGCGCACTTGTTGCACTTGACACCCTGGAAGCGCAGCACCTCGGCCTGCTCGCGATAGAGGGCCGCGGGCGAGGGGCCTCCCCCGGCGGGCCGCCGTACGCCCGAGTCCGCCGAGAACATCCCGCGCCACTTCAAGTAGTCGGCGTAGTCGGGGACAGCCTTCTTGGATGCCAGGAATCCCTTCATGCCACGGCGCGGCAGCTTCTGGACCTCTGTTATCTTGGCGGTGGTGTGTACCACCAGGGCGTCGGCGCCGTCGCCGTAGTTCACCACCAAGAAGCGCTGGTTGGGCTGGGCCTCCTCCAGAGCGGTTACTAGCTGCATCAGGGCGAAGGCAGCGCCGGTGTTGCCCAGCTTACCGAACAGGGGGTCTTGAACCTTCTTGGGGTCGGCCTTGATCAGCCGCACGGCCTCGGCATGGCGCCGCGCGTCGGGGGCGTAAAGGATGACCTTGTCGAACTGCTCCATCTTCAAGCCGGTCTTCTGGAGTAGCTCGGTTACGCACTGGCCGACGGCCTTCAGGTATCCTTCCTGGAAGACGAAGCGGTCCTCCCACGATCGCACGCCGGTCTCCCCCTCCGGACGCCAGTTGTCGATGATTTCGTTGACCACGGCGTGTTGGGCGTCAATAGTGGCCGCCTCGCCCGTGTCGCCGAAGAGAAAGGCTGCCGCGCCGTCGCCCCCGTTGCGCTCGATGTCCGAGCGGGACGCCCCCAGCCGGACGTCAGCGGCCGTTACCAGGACCCGCTTGCCCGACCCAGCCTTCACGGAGTCCATTGCCATCTTGAAGGCGATGGTCCCTGCGCGCAGGCTGTTGCCCACGTCGCTGGTGAAGATGCTCGACCCCAGGTCGCCGGCGGTGGCGACGGTGCTGGCGGCCTGCTTTTCCCCATAGGGGAAGGTGGTGGAGGCTACATAGAGGCCGTCTACTGCCTTGCGGTCGAGGCCCGCCAGGCAGTCCGCGGCCGCTGCCACGGACATGGTAAGGGTGTCCTCATCGAAGTTGGTGACCGAGCGCTCCGCCTTGGAGCCCCAGTCCTTGGTCCCCTCCCCCAGCCTCCAGATAGGTACATAAGCTCCGAAAGAAATGATTCCGGCCATACACCCCTCCTTAAATTAGGCCTCATGGGCCCGCCTAAATCTGAGCACCGGGCGCGATTGTATCAGGGCTTTCCGCGAGTGTCAACCGACCCGCTGGGGCAGCGTCGAGAGCGAATTGCCGCTCCTGGGCGTACATGCTAGCATGGGAGCGATCGGCCCCGGGCCGGGCTGGCCGGGGGGCCCTGGCTAAAAACGTTGTAAAAATAGGGAGTTCCCGTGCTCAAGATGCGACTGCGTCTTCTCGCCCTCCTCAGCCTCACCCTGGCCCTCGCCTTGCTCGCCAGCGCCTGCGGGGTCCAGCTCCCCGGCGCCAGCAAGAGCAGCCCAGCGCGCACGCCCACTGCCGCCCCGGCCCAGGGGGAGAAAATTGGCGCCGCCTCTAGCGCCTCTAGTGTAGAGGGCGACGTGCAGGTCTTCCGCGAGGTACTCAACATCCTGTTGGCCGACTACGTCGACCGCCAGAACATCAACCTGCAGAAGTTGAAGGAGGGCGGCATCCGCGGCATCGTGCAGGCCCTGAACGACCCCCACAGCGCCTTTATCGACGCCGAGAACTACCGCGTTGGCGGCGGCGACCTCTCCGGCAGCTTCGAGGGCATCGGCGCCAACGTGGGGGTGCGCGAGGGCGAGATCATTATCGTCTCGCCCATCGCCGGCTCCCCTGCCGAGCGCGCCGGCCTGCGCAGCGGCGATGTGATCGTGGAGGTGAACGGCAAGCCCGTGAAGGGGAAGAGCCTCTTGGAGGTCGTGGCCCTCATTCGGGGCCCTCGGGGCACGCCTGTTACCCTGCTCATCCGGCGGACCAGCGCTCAGGTCGAGACGCTCTCCATCGTCAGGGACGTGATCAACCTGGCTAGCGTGGGCTGGCGCATGGTTACAGATGAAATCGCCCAGGTCCGCCTCGCCCAGTTCTCCTCGCGCACCCCGCGGGATCTGGAGGATGCGCTGCGCTTGGCCAAAAGCGGTGGGGCCAAGGCCATCGTGCTGGACCTGCGGGGCAACCCCGGCGGGCTCCTGGACGCCTCGGTGCGAGTGGCCAGCCAGTTCCTGAAGAGCGGGGTGGCGCTCTATGAGGTACATGGCGACGGCACCGAGCGTACATGGGAGGTCCGGCCGGGGGGCGTCGCCGTCGGGCTCCCCCTGGCGGTGCTGGTGGACGAGGGGAGCGCCAGCGCCTCCGAGGTCGTGGCCGGCGCGCTGCAGGATGCCGGCACCCCCTTGATTGGGACTAAGACCTTCGGCAAGGGTTCCGTCAACTTCGTGCGGGAGCTGTCCGACGGCAGCGCCCTGTATGTCACCTCCGGACGCTGGCTGACACCGGCCAGGCGCCAAATCGAGGGGAAGGGGCTCACCCCCGACATCGAGGTCCAGCGTCTCCCCGGAGCGCTGGCGCAGGAAGCGCAGTTCATCCAGAGCCTCAAGGAGCGGCTTGACCGCGTTGATAGCCTCAACGAAGGGGCCCTGCGGGTCCTGGCCCAGGACCTCCAGGACATCGTGGAGGGTCGCATCCGCGCTCTACAGGCAAATGCGGGGCTTGAGCAGCCCGACGCCCAGCTCCAGCGCGCCATCGACTACCTGCGCACGAAGAAGTGAGCTGGCGCTGTCCGCTGGGCAGGGCCACGGGCCGCAGGGCAGTGTTTGTGAAGTCGGTGGCTTCCCCTATTGCCGCCTGGCCGGGGGATGGGTATGATAGCGCGACGTCGTTCGAAAAATCACGAACCTAGCTTCGAGGGCCAGCGCTGCCGTGTCCCACGCTAAACCTGGAGAGGGGCCCGGGGCCACCGTTGACCCCGTTGAGCTCGCCGCCCTGTTGAGCCCGTACAGGGGCCGGCGTGGCGCCGCCCTCCCCGCCCTGGAAGCGGTCCAGGCCCGGTATGGGTATGTCCCCTACCCGGCGCTGGCGGTGGCCGCCGAGACCCTGGGGATCTTGCCCGCCGAGCTCTTCGGCGTCGCCAGCTTCTACGAAGAGTTCCGCTTCTCCCCGCCCGGCGCCCACACCATCGCCGTGTGTACGGGGACTTCCTGCCACCTGGCCGGGGCCCCGCAAACGCTGGCGGCCCTGGCGGCGGAGCTCAAGATTAAGCCTGGCGAGACCACGCCCGATGGCCAGTTCACGCTGACGGAGGTCTCCTGCCCTGGGCCCTGCGCCATCGGCCCGGCGGTCCTGGTGGACAAACAGCCCAGAGGCCGGGTGACCCCGGAGTCTGTAGTCCAATTGCTGGCGGCTCTAAGGGACAAGCAGGGCTAGGGGGTTTATGGCTGACGAGATCACCGTAACCATCGACGGCAAGCCTTTCCGCGCCCGGCGCGGCATGACCGTGTACGAGGTCGCCCGCGAGAGCAAGGTGTATATACCAACCCTGTGCTGGGACCCTACCCTGAAGCCTTTCGGCGCTTGCCGCATGTGTCTGGTCCAGATAGAGGGGCAGCGGGGTTTCCCGGCCTCCTGCACCACCCCCGCCGCCGACGGCATGGTGGTGCGCACCAACGGCGCGGAGGTAGACCAGATACATCACGACAACCTGGAGCTGCTCATCGCCGAGCATCCCCACGGTTGTCTCCACTGTCACCGCCGGAAGCACTGCGGGCCCTTCGACATCTGCCTGCGCGACGTGGGCGTAACCGATCGCTGCGTGGTCTGTCCCAAAGACAAGCAGTGCGAGCTGCAGCAGACCTGTGAGGACGTGGGGCTCCATCTGCGGCGGCCCCTCAAAGAGGAGCGCTCGCTGGAGCCGGCGGTGTGGGAGATCCGCCCCATCTCGCTCTACCGGGCCCTGGAGGCCGAGAAGGCGGACCCGCTCTTCGGCCGGGACTATAACCTGTGCATCGTCTGCGGCCGCTGCGTGCGCGCCTGCGATGAAGAGCGCGGCATCTCCTGCATCAGCCTGGTCCACCGGCATGAAAGCACCATCATCGGCACGGCCTTCAACCTGCCTCTCAACCAGTCCGGGTGTGAGTTCTGCGGCGCCTGCATCGACGCCTGTCCCACCGGCGCCATCATGGAGTTCTCCGCCATGAATCAGGGGAAGGCGGAGCGCTCGGTGACCACTATCTG
>SHYM01000084.1 GCA_009692805.1 Dehalococcoidia bacterium
ACAGCGCGCTCCGAGGGCGTCTGGACGCTGAGGATGCCGGGACCGAATGAGGGCAGCACGTCGAAGGGTTGCTGCTGCACCTGGTAGCCGAAGCGCTGGAGATCGGTAGCGATGAGGTCCGCCGCCTGTTTCTCCTGGGGAGTGCCGGCAGGGCGGGGGCCGATCCCCTCGGCCAGCCGCTGGATGTAGGAGAGGACTTGGGCCGCTGGCCCAGTCGAGGCGGCCGGGGCTGGCGCCCTGGTGGCCGTAGGCGCCAGGGCGGGGGAGGGGGTAGGGGTGGCGCTGACCCTGGTGGCAGACAAAGTGGAGGTGGGAGTTGGCGGTTGGGTTGCGGTCGGTGCGGCGCCCCCGGCACGGGCGGTGGCGGTGGCCGCTGCCGGGGGGACGAAGATAGCCATAGGCGTCGCTCGTGGCTGTGGCGAGCCGCCCAGGCAGGCGCTCAGCAGCAGGCCCAGGGCTGCGGCGGCCAGCGTCCAGCGTGGGAAGCTCATCGGTATCCTTTCAGGCGGCCGCTTTCCCGCGAACCGCTATCTAGTCCGCCTACGTATATTGGAGGGAACGTATCTATAGGCGTATGCTGGTGGGGAGCGCATTTATCGAGTCTCTTGAACGGGAGGCAGAGCGCGTCTACCATAGCAGAGCACTCCTGCACCGGACCGAGGGGTGTATTTGCCGAAAGGTGTATCGAATGAAAACTAGCCTGAGGGTCTGGCTCTTGCCGGTCGCCCTAAGTGTAATGATCGTCGCGGCTGGATGCCTCGGCGGGAGCAAGGGCGGTCGGTCGCGGGGGACGTCGACGCCAGGCGGCCCCACGCCTACCGCCCAGTCAGGGGCTCGACCCCAGCCTGCTCTCACCCCCGCGCCCGGCGCGGCCAAGCTGGCGACCTCGGGTGGCACCTTCACCCGGCTCTGGGCTGACCCGCCCACCCTTGACCCGCACCTGACGTCGGACACCACGTCGGCGGGGCTGGTGGTGGAGATCTTTAGCGGTCTGGTGGCCCTGGACACCGACCTCAGGATCATCCCTGACATCGCGGAGCGCTGGGATGTGTCGGGCGGCGGCGCCATCTTCACATTCCGGCTACGGGACGGCGTGAAGTTCCAGGATGGCAAGGCGGTGAAGGCCTCCGACCTCAAGTACTCCTTCGAGCGCGCCCTGGACCCGCGCACCGAGTCGCCGGTGGCCGACACCTATCTCAACGACATCGTAGGGGCGCAGGACAAACTCAAGGGGCTGGTGCGGGAGGTCCGGGGGGTCCGCGTCATTGACGAGCGGACTCTAGAGATCACTATCGACGCCCCCAAGCCCTACTTCATCGCCAAGCTCACCTACCCCACGGCTTACGTGGTCGACCGCCAGAACGTGGAGTCGGGGCCGGGCTGGAGCAACAAGCCCAACGCCACGGGCCCCTTCAAGCTCCTAGAGTGGGTGCCCGGGCAGCGCCTCATCCTGGCGCGCAACGAGCACTTTTACCGGGGCGTCGCCAAGCTGGATCGCGTCCATTACATCCTCTCGGGCGGCGTGCCTATGACGATGTATGAGAACAACGAGGTCGACTTCACAGGGGTCGGCCAGGCGGAGCTGGACCGGGTGCTGAACCCCACAGAGGCCCTGAACAAGGAGCTGGTTCGGGGCGACCCAGCCTTTGATGTCTCCTACATAGGCTTCCATGTGGACAAGCCTCCCTTCGATGACAGGAAGGTGCGCCAGGCCTTCACCCTGGCCATCGACAAGGAGACCATCGCCCGCGAGGTCTTGTCGAGCCTGGCGGTCCCCGCCTATGGCGTCCTGCCGCCCGGCTTCCCCGGGCACAACCCCAGCATCCGCGGGCTGCGCTTCGATCCCGTCCAGGCCAAGAAGCTCTTGGCGGAGTCCAAGTACGGCGGCCCGGGAAAGTTGCCCCGCATCATCATGACGGTCCCCGGCACCGGGGGCACGGTGGGCCTGGACACAGAGGTGATTCTGGAGATGTGGAAGCAGAACCTGGGCGTGACGGTAGAGATCCAGCAGACGGAGTGGGCCACCTTCTTGCAAGACCTTAACCGGCAGCGCTTCCAGATGTTCGGCGGCCTCGGCTGGTCAGCCGACTATCCCGATCCCCAGGACTTTGTGGACATCCTCTTCCACAGCAAGAGTTTCAACAACCACGGCGCCTACAAGAACCTTGAGGTAGACCGCCAGATAGAGCTGGCCCGCACCGAGCAGGACAGCGACCGGCGCATCAAGCTCTACCAGGACGCCGAGCAGGCGGTGGTGGAGGACGCCGCCTGGATCCCGCTCTGGTACACCGGCGAGCGCTTCGTGCTCATCAAGCCCTACATCAAGGGCTACAAGCTCACCCGCTTGATCGTCCCCAAGCTGAAGGACATCTCCATAGAGCGCCCGTGAGAAGAGGCATGTCCCTGCTGGCCCCCCGGCTGGCGGCAGCGCCGTGACGGCTTACGTCGTCCGCCGGCTGCTCTGGCTGCCGGTGCTCCTCGTCATTGTCATCTTCATCACCTTCGCCCTGGGCACCTACGGGCCCGGCGACCCCGTGGAGGTGCGGCTGGGGACCAAGTCTAACCCCGAAGCCGTGGCCCGGCTGCGCCAGCAGATGGGGCTGGACCGCCCCTTCGTGGTCCAGTTCGCCGACTATGTGGGCGGGGTGGTGCGGGGGGACTTCGGCGACAGCTATCGCTATCAAGGACGCACGGTGTTGGAGCTGATCCTGCCCCGAATGTGGGTCTCCGCCCAACTGAATCTGGTCGCCCTCACGCTGGTTGTGGTTATCGGAATCCCCCTGGGGATGGCGGCGGCGCGTTTCCAGGGGCGCTGGCTGGACCCCGCCATTGTGACGGGCATTGTGTTCATCTCCTCGCTGCCGGTGCTTATCACGGGGCCTCTCTTCCTGCTGGTCTTCGTAGTCATTCTGAAGCTCGTGCCCAGCGCCGGGTGGGGAGGGCTCTTCGACACCAGGATCATCATCCCGGCGGTGGCCATCGCCGTCCCCGGGCTCGCCGTCATCGTCCGGGTGATGCGCACCAGCACCCTGGAGGTGCTGAGCCAGGACTATGTGAGGACGGCCTACGCCAAGGGGCTGACGCCCGGGATCATCAGTCGGCGCCACGTAGCCCGTAACGCCTTCCTGCCGGTGCTGACCATGCTGGGGTTCTCCATCGCGGGCCTGATAGGGGGCACCATCATCGGCGAGACGATCTTCGGCATACCCGGCATCGGGCGCTTGGCCTTCGAGTCCATCTTCAACCGCGACTACCCAGTGATCATGGGTATCACTATTATCGGCGCCGCCACCTTCGTGCTGGCAAATCTCATGATCGACGTGGCCTACACCTTTCTTGACCCGCGCATCCGCTACTGATTATGGTCGAGCGAGTGCAAGTCCCGGCGGAGGTGGCCCGGCGACGGCCGGCCCAGGGGCATTGGTCCCGGGCCTGGCACCGGCTGCTGGGCAAGAAGGTCGCCCTGGCCTCCTTGGTCATCATCATCGGCATCTATGCGTCCGGCATCTTCGCCCCCCTCGTCGCTCCCTATCACTACTCCACCCAGGACCTGGCGCAGACGCGCCGGGGCCCTTCGCTGGAGCACCCCTTCGGGACCGACCGCCTGGGTCGTGACCTGCTCAGCCGCGTGATCTACGGGCTGCGCACCACCGTGATCGTCAGCGTGGCCTCCGTGGTCAGCGGGGCCCTCTTCCTGGGCGTGGCCCTGGGGCTGGTCAGCGGCTACTTCGGGAAGCGGGTGGACTCCCTTATCATGCGCATTGGCGAGGTCTCCGCCGCTTTCCCGGAGATCCTGCTCTTAATCCTGCTGGCAGCCACGCTGCGGCCGCGCATCCTGGATTTCGTGCGGGGGATCGAGGACTCTCTAGGCTTTCGGGGCCTGGTGCAGACGGGCATCGTGGACTACTTCGTCATCGCCCTGGCGGTGGCGGTCTTTAGCTGGTTTGGCATGGCGCGACTGGTGCGGGGCCAGGTGCTCTCCCTGCGCTCGGCGGAGTTCGTGGACGCCGCCCGCGCCCTGGGGGCGCCGACCAGCCGCATCCTCTTCAGCCACCTGTTGCCCAACATCTCTGGCATCGTCATCGTGGTGATCACCCTGGGCCTGGGAGGCGCCGCGGGGAGCGAGTTCATCCTGAGCTTCCTGGGCATCGGTGTACAGCCGCCGGTGCCCAGCCTGGGGGCGATGGTGGCCGAGGGCTTCGGCATCGGCAACCTGAGCCTGCTGCGCCAGTACCCCCACTTGATCCTGTTCCCTATCGGGGTCATCTTCATGTTGCTCTTCGCCTTCAACCTCCTCGGCGATGCCTTGGCCGATGTCTTCAACCCCAAGACGAGGTAGATAGCGGTCGGGAGTATGGTTGATATAGAACAGACGTCAAGGGAGGAGCGGGACTTCTAGCGGCTTTGCGCGAAAGGCCGCATTTTCTCGGTCAGGCTCTCTCTGTGCGTATGCCCGCGGCCATCCCCCTGGCCCCCTTCCTGGCCAGAAAGGGGGAATCATGAAAGGGAGAGAATCCCGAGGGTCGGGACTCTGCACACCTTCAACTGCCAGCAGGATGCCGCGGGTTACCTTCGGAGAGGGGTGGCGACGGGGTAGGTCACGCCGTCGGGGTTTTGACTTCCGCGTGCTCGCGCCAGAACCGCTCTTCCTTCACCTTGAAGCCCTGCGCGCCCAGGTCCGACTTGATGGTGGCGACCATGCCCGGATGGCCGCAGGCGTAGACCATCGTATCCTCGGGCTTCAGGCCGTGGCGGCTGAGAATGGGCTCCACCCATTGGTGCACCCGCCCGGTGCCGTGGACCCAGCCTCGGTTGCGCGCCTCGGTCGGGCGGCTGATGCTAGGCACGTAGAGCAGGGAGGGGAGGTCCTTGGCCATCTGCCGGAGCTCCGCATTGTATGCCAGTTCGTCCTGGTAGGAGGCCCCGTCCAGGACGAAGAAGCGGTGGCCGTGGAGGCTCTTGAGCAGGTACGAGCGCAGGATGCTCACGGAGGGTGCTATCCCCGTGACCGTCGCCACCATCAGGTGGGTGTGGAAGTGCTCGTCCAGGGTGAAGACGCCTTTGGCCTTGGGCCGCAGGCTCACCTGATCGCCTACGCAAAGCCGGTGTAGGCGGGGCGAGAGGGTGCCGTCGGGCACCATCTCGATGAACAGCTCAATGGTGGACTCTTTGGGGGCGGACACGATGGAATAGGGCCGTTCGATGCCATCGAGGCCGATGGTGCAATACTGGCCCGGCGTGAAGGTGAAGGGGATGGAAGGCGCCAGTTTCAATATGAAGAGGTCGTGGGTGACCTCTTTCCGCGCCACTACGGTGGCGGTGGGAGGGGCCTCCTTCATGCATTCACCATCCAGAGGGCTGACTCAGGGGGCTCGCCATAGAAAATGCCCGTGCCCAACTCAGGGCCCAGCCTGGCTGCATTCTAATGTTCGGCTCAGACTGCGTCAAC
>SHYM01000085.1 GCA_009692805.1 Dehalococcoidia bacterium
CACCTGGGCAACATCCGCACCGCCCTGTTCAACTGGCTGTGGGCGCGCCACACCGGCGGCCAGTTCATCCTGCGTATCGAGGACACGGACGTGGCCCGGCGGGTGAAGGGCGCCATCGAGGGCATCATGGAGAGCCTGGAGTGGCTGGGCCTTGACTGGGACGAGGGCCCCGGCGTCGGCGGCCCCCATGGGCCTTACATCCAGAGCGAGCGGCTCCCCCTGTACGAGCAGGAGGTGACACGCCTGCTGGGGTCGGGCCGGGCGTACTATTGCTTCTGCTCAGGGGAGCGGCTGGAGGAGATGCGGGCGGAGCAGGCCCGTCGCCACGAGCCTCCCCGCTACGACGGCACCTGCCGCCGCCTCGCTGACGAGGAGCGCAAGCGGCGCAAAGATAGCGGCGAGCCCTGCGCCGTGCGCTTCAAGGTCCCCCAGCGAGGCGAGACCGTGACCTTCCGCGACCTGGTCCGGGGCGAGGTCTCCTTCCGCGACCAGGACATCGAGGACTTCGTCATCCTCAAGTCCGATGGCTATCCCACCTATCACCTGGCCAACGTGGTGGACGACCATCACATGCGCATCACCCACGTCATCCGGGGCGAGGAGTGGATCAGCTCCTGCCCCAAGCATGTGCTCCTCTACGAGGCCTTCGGGTGGCAACGGGAGATGCCCGTCTTCGTCCACATGCCCCTGACCCTGGGGCCCGACAAGGGCAAGCTGAGCAAACGCCACGGCGCCGAGTCCGTCCTGGAGTACCGCCCACGAGGCTACCTGCCCGAGGCCCTCGTCAACTTCATGGCCCTGCTGGGCTGGTCCCTGGACGACAAGACCGAGATCATAAGCCGCCAGGAGCTGGTGCAGCACTTCTCCCTGGAGCGCATGGGCGCCACCGCCGCCGTCTTCAACCGGGAGAAGCTGGACTGGATGAACGGCATCTACATACGCCAGCTCTCCCTGGAGGAGCTCACCGACCGCCTGATGCCTTTCCTGGAGACGTGGCAGGCGCGGAACGAAGCGCCCCACTTCTCACGTAGCCTGGTGCGACAGACGGTGCCCTTGATCCAGGAGCGGCTGCGCCGGCTGGACGAGGCCCCTTCCTTGACCGACTTCTTCTTCGTGGACGAGCTAAGCTACGATGCTGCCCTGCTGGTGCCCAAGGCTATGGAGTCGCCGCTAGCGCGCCAGGCGCTGGAGCGCACGCGGGAGGCGTCGTTTCAGTTGGGAGACTGGACCCCCGAGGCGCTGGAAGCAAGCGTTCGGGGCTTGGCCCAAGAGTTGGGCCTCAAGCCCGGCCCCTACTTCGGCGCCATCCGGGTAGCCATAACCGGCCGCACCGTGTCGCCCCCTCTGTTCCAGACCATGGCGGTCCTCGGCAAGGGGCGCTGCCTCCAACGCCTGGATGCGGCCATCGAGAAGCTACGGTAGGACCTCGCCTCCGCAGTCTCTTTACCGCTCGTCGCTAGGCCCACAGTAAGATACGCATCTCCCTGGCAGCACCGAGCGATGTTACAATGCCCCAGCTTGGCAGGCGCGATGTACACTGAGAGGGCGGGCACGCCAGGTCAGCCGCCCTTGTCCTGCCAGCGACGCCTCGCTGGCCCCCATGGCGGCAGGCGACCTTGATCTCGACGAGGCAGCTATGCCCGGTGGTTTGCTCCTTGTAGGGCTTCTGATAGTCCTGCTGGCCGGGCTGGCCCTGACGGGAGGGAGTGAGATGCGCCCTAGCGCGATGGTGAAGCTGGTCTATATCCTGGCGCTGGCGGCCTTCATACCCATGGCCGTGGGCTTCGGCATCGCCGCCTTCTACAAGGGGCCCGAGTATCCCACCTTCGACGGGCCGAGAGCCCCCGTGAAGGCCCTTCCTCCTGGCGAATCGCAGCCACAGCTTACGGAGGAGGAGCAGCGTCAGCGGCAGGCGGAGTTTGAGAAGGCGCAGAAGGCCTACGAGCTGGTCCGCGATCACCATTCCCGCAACGTCTTCATCATCGCCGGCCTCGTCGGCGTGGGGGTAATCGCCGCCGGCCTCATCCTCGCCGCAGTCCTGGACGCCATCCGCTCGGGTCTGGTCCTGGGCGGCACCATCACCGTGGTCTACGGGGCGGGGCAATACTTCGGCAACGCCTCCGACGCCACCCGCTTCATCATCGTCACCGCGGGCCTGGCGCTGCTGCTCGCCCTGGGTTACTGGCGGCTGCGGGACTGGGCCAAGCAGAGCCCTGCTTAGACGGGATAAGCCTGTGGACTACCAGGGCGCAATCCAGTACCTTCAGGGCCTGACCGACTTCGAACAGTCGCCCACCATCCTTTACAGCGCGGCCAACTACGACCTCAGGCGGCTGGAGGACCTGCTGGAGCGCCTGGGCAGGCCCCATCTAGCGTCGCCCACCGTCCACATCGCCGGCACCAAGGGCAAGGGCAGCACAGCGGCCCTCATCGCCTCGGTGCTGCGGGAGGCCGGCTACCGCGTCGGGCTCTACACCTCGCCCCACCTGCACAGCTTCCGCGAGCGCATCGTCGTAAACGGACAGCCCATCGCACCGGAGGAGTTCGTGGCGGCGGTGGAGCAAGCCCGGCCTCACATCGACGCCATCAACGCCCGGCCTCAGTGGGGTCGGATCAGCTGGTTCGAGGTCCTGACGACGGTGGCCTTCCTGCACTTCGCCCGTCAGGGGGCGGACGTGCAGGTGCTGGAGGCGGGGCTAGGCGGTCGCCTGGACGCGACCAACGTGGTGCCCCAACCGCTGGTCTCGGTCATCACCTCCATCAGCCTCGACCACACCCAGATCCTGGGCAACACCCTGGCCCAGATCGCCCGCGAGAAGGCGGGCATCATCAAGGCAGGCCGGCCCGTGGTCTCGTCGCCCCAGAGCGCCGAGGCCCTAGCGGTGCTGGAAGAGGTCGCCCAAGCCCGGGGAGCGCCGCTGGTGGTAGCGGGGCGCGACCTCACCTGGCGCCAGGAGTCCGCCTCCGTGGATGGCCAGGTCTTCACCGTGGACGGCCGGCTGGGAAGCTACCGGCTGCAAACGCCCTTGCTGGGAGACCACCAAATGGAGAATGGCGCCGCGGCCGTGGGCGCCCTGGAGGTCCTGCAAGAGCAGGGGAGGGCGGTGTCTGCGGCAGCGGTAGAGCGCGGGTTCTTGCACGTCCGCTGGCCGGGGCGGCTGCAGGTCCTGGGGCGTCCCTGGCTGGTGGTGGATGGCGCCCATAACGTGGACTCGGCGCGGCGCCTGGTGGACGCCCTGCCCCAGTACTTCACATTCCAGCGGGCGGTCCTGGTGGCGGGTGTCTCCGCCGACAAGGACCTGGCCGGGATGGCGGGGCAGTTCGCGCGGCTCTTTCACCACGTCGTGGCGACACGGTCGCACCACCGGCGCGGCGCGGAGCCGGAGGCGCTGGCGTCCGTTTTCCGGCAGGCGGGTATGTCAGTCGAGACCGCGCCCAGCGTGGAGGCGGCCCTGGCCGTCGCCCGCGCTCAGACGGGCCTCGGCGACCTCATTTGCGTCACGGGCTCGCTGTTCGTGGTCGCGGAGGCCATCGAGTGCCTCACCGGCGTACAGCCCGAGCCCGCCTTCGCTTAGGAGGACGCTGAAGAGGTCTCTTGGGCCATCCCCCGACCCCTTCCTGGACAGGAAGGGGGGAGATAAAGGGAGAGAAAGGGGGACACCCCCTTAGATCCCCGGCAGAGGGGAGAACCCCTCTGTTCCGGCAGGATGCCATTCCTGTGCAAAGAGGGGACACCCCCTTCGACCCCCGGCCCTTCGGCTACGCTCAGGGTAAACTCCGAGGAGGAGCCCTCTGCACTCCCCATTTTTCATCGCCCTGCTAGCTGTCCCCCTTCAGCATGCCGGCTTTTCGAAGCGCCCGTTGGAGCCCTGGGTCCAGGTCCATCTTCATCAGGTTGGCTGGGCGGAGCCAGCGGGCGGCGGTCACCCCATCACCGGGGCGCGCCTCCGAGAGTTCGGCCAGCAGCAGCAGGCGCAGATCGAAGTGGCAGTGGGCGGGCTCGCCTGGGCGGGCCGGAATGGTGTGGACGTCAACATCCAGCAGTACCGGCGCTGGGCCAGGCCAGCGCGCCGGTACCCCGGTCTCCTCGATGACCTCGCGGGCGGCTGCGATGGTGGGATCGCTCTCGCCGCTTTCGAAATGCCCGCCCGGCTGCAGCCAGCGCTGAAGCTTGGCGTGAAATATGAGGAGGGCTGCCTCCCGCCTGGGGGCGACGACGATGGCGCTGGCGGTCAGATGCCCTGGCGCGTACTGGCGCCGCGAGAAGGGGTCCGAGGTGCGGGCCACCAGCTCCGCGATGCGGCGTAGGGAGTCTGCTTCGCCCTGGTCGGCGGGCGCGTGCTTCTCCAGGAGGGAGCGGACTATGTGAACGTCGGGTGCCGAGCCCACCATGGCCTCCGATCTGCCGGGACGTTGACCTGGGCCTCCCTGCCCTGCGCTCGCCGGAGGGTCGAAAGGGCGCCCTCGCCTAAATCTTGTATTTTTGCAGCAGGTTGCGGGCGATGACGATCTTCTGGATCTCGTTGGTCCCCTCGCCGATGATCATAAGAGGCGCGTCCCGGTAGTAACGCGCCAGGGGCAGATCCTCGCTATAGCCCACTCCCCCATGGACCCGCATCGCCTCCAGGACGACGCGCCCGCAGACCTCTGTGGCGAAGAGCTTGGCCATGCCCGCCTCCAGGTCCACCCGCTCGCCGGAGTCCTTGCGCTCGGCGGCATGATAAGTCAGGAGGCGCGCCGCCTCGATGTCGGTGGCCATCTCGGCGAGCTTGAGCTGGATGGCCTGGTGCTCGGCGATGGGCTTGCCCATGGTGCGGCGCGTCTGGGCGTACTTGATGGCGGCCTCGAAGGCCGCCGTGGCCACGCCCACGGCGCGGGCGGCGATGTTGATACGCCCCGTTTCCAGGGCGCTCATGACGTGCTTGAACCCCTCCCCCTCGACCCCACCCACCAGGTTGGTGACGGGCACCCGGTAGTCCTCGAAGGCGATGGGGCAGGTGTCCACGCCGCGGTAGCCCAGCTTCTTGATCTTGCCCACCACGTTGAAGCCGGGGCCCTTCTCGGCGATGAGAGCGCTGATCCCCCGGTGAGCGGGCTGGGCCTTGGGGTCGGTCTTGGCGATCAGCAGGAAGGTGTTGCCATAGTAGCTGTTGGTGATCCACATCTTCTGGCCGTTGACCACGTAGTGATCGCCGTCGCGCCGGGCCGTGGTCTTGATGGCCTGGACATCGGTGCCGGCGTCGGGCTCCGATAGGGCCAGGCCCCCGCGCTTCTCCCCCTTGGCGAAGGCCGGCAGGTACTTACGTTTCTGCTCCTCGGTGCCGAAGGTCATCACCGCGTAGGCCATGATGTGGTGGGTGCCGATGATCCCTGAGAGCGACATCCAGCCCTTGCATATCTCCTCGAAGATCATGGCGAAGGTGGTGTAGTCCAGCCCCTG
>SHYM01000010.1 GCA_009692805.1 Dehalococcoidia bacterium
AGCATCACCGGCCGCGCCCAGGAGCGGGGCGTGGTCCGCATAGTGCTTCACGACCTGCGGGACTACAGCACCGACCGCCACCGCGCGGTGGATGACTCCCCTTACGGAGGGGGACCAGGCATGGTGATGAAGCCGGAGCCGTTCTTCGCTGCCGTGGAGGCCATCAGGGCAGAGGCAGAGGCGGAGGCGGCGCCCTTCCCGGTGATACTGCTCAGCCCCCAGGGGCAGCCCTTCACCCAGGCAGTGGCCCAGGAGCTGGCCAGCCTGCCCCGCTTTTTGTTGCTATCCGGCCGCTACGAGGGTGTGGATGAGCGGGTGCGGGAACACCTGGCGACCAGGGAGCTGAGCCTGGGCGACTTCGTCCTCTCTGGAGGGGAGCCCGCCGCCTGGGCCGTCATCGACGCGGTGGTGCGGCTGCTACCGGGGGCCGTGGGCTCGCCGGAGTCCTTGGAGAGCGAGTCCCACGCCCAGGGGCTGCTGGAGTACCCTCAATACACCCGTCCCCCCGAGTTCCGGGGCTGGCAAGTGCCTGAGATATTGCTCTCGGGAGACCACGGCGCCATCGCGCGCTGGCGACGTCGTCAATCGCTGTCGCGGACCCAGGAGCGGCGCCCTGATCTGTTGGCGAAGGCTCCGCTCACTGAGCGGGAGCGGCGCGAGCTGGGCTTGCCGTAGCGGTCTACAGCAGCCAGCGGCGCCGGCCGCGCGGAGGGCTGAGGCCGTCGGCGCTGCGCGCCAGGCCCTCGAGGTGCCGGAGGAGGTCGGCGGCGCAGACCTGGCAGTAGCCGTAGCTTTTGATCAGTCGCCGCTGCGCCCGCTCCCGCTCGCCCGCCTCCTTGACGTCCCCATCCCTGGAGGGGAGCAGCAGGCGCCCCAGCGCCCGGATGTCGGGGTAGAGCTTCGCCTCCAAGGCGTGGCGCATCCGCTCGTCCAGGGTGTAGTCCAGCTTGCGGTTCCGGGGCCAGGCGTGGTAAAGGTCTGTGATCTCCCGCCGGAACTTGTCCTTCTCATGCTCCCGGATGCCAGCCGCCTCCTCCAAGGAGCGCAGCAGCTTTTCGTCGGGATCAGCCTCTTCGCCCAGGTGGTCGCCCTGCAGCTTACCCCCGCTGAGGGCTGCCACGGCGTGGGCCAGATAGGTGCGCAGGAGCCGCGCGGCCGTGGCTTCGAAGTCCTCCACATAGGCCCGCTGCCCCTCCCGTACGGCCAGCTCGTCGCCCTCCCGGCGGGTCTCCTCCACCAGGGCCCGCAGCCGTTCCCGCTCCTCCCCCGCCAGGGCCGGGTGCTGCTCGATGCCTCCCGCTAGGGCCTCCAGGGCCAGGGCCGGAGTCAGGCAACCGCCGGCCCTGAGCACCGCCCGCGAGAGCTGGTTGATGATGTAGCGGGGCGAGATGCCGTGCATTCCTTCGTTGGGGCACTCCTCCTGCATTTTGAGCACGTCCTGGTGGGTATACCCCTCCACGAACTGCCCATCGTAGAGGCGCATCTTCTTGGCGAGGGTCATCCCCCACTGCGGGGAAGGCTCCAGGCGGGAGAGGACGGCGAAGGCGGCGGCCGCGCTCAGGGCCAGGGGCGAGAAGTGGACATCGGCGGCGCTCTCGGCCAGGAGCTTGCTGTAGATGCGCGCCTCCTGGCCCACCTTGAGGGTGTAGGGGATGCGGGCGACAATGATGCGGTCCTGGAGGGCCTCCGAGCGCTTATTCTCCACCAAGGCCTTGTACTCCGCCTCGTTGGTGTGGGAGATAACGGCCTCGTCGGCGTACACGCTGCCGAAGCGCCCGACCTTGATGGTCTGCTCCTGGGTAAGGCTGAGCAGCACGGTCAAGAAGCGTTCATCGGACTTGAGCATCTCGATGAACTCCATGAGGCCGCGGTTGGCGACGTTGAGCTCGCCATCCAGCCGGTAGGCGCGGCCCGCCTCCTCCAACCGGTCCCCACCCAGGGCCGCCTGGTCTATGCTCCCCACCAGGCGCGCCAGGTCCTGGGAGCCGGGGTCGGTACCTAGGAAGGTGCCAATGCCCACCCCCTCCCGCTCGCTGAGGACGACGCGTCGCACCCGCACCTCCTCCAGGCGGCCCGAGTAGGCGTGGCGCAGCTCGTAACGGCAGTGAGGGCACAGGTCCCCTTCTATGTAGAGACCGTACTCGTTCAGGAGGTCGGGCCGGAACTTCTCCGGGATAAGGTGCAGGGGCTCCTCCTGCATGGGGCATCCCTTGATGGCGTAGAGCGCCCCCTCGTCGGTGCGCGAGTAGGCTTGCAGCCCACGCTTCAAGAGCGTGGCGATGGATGATTTGCCGCTGGCGACAGGGCCCAGGAGCAGCAGGATGCGCTTGCGCACCTCCAGCCTCCTGGACGCCGAGGCGAAATAGTCCACGATCTGCGCCAGGGCCCGGTCGAGGCCGAAGATCTCGCCCTCGAACAGGCGGTAGGCGACCGCCCCGTGAGGCCCGTTTTGAACCCCAGCGGCCAGGAGCATGTCGTAGACGCGGGCGTGGGAAAGGCGAGCGATCCTGGGGTCGGTGGTCGCCATACGCAGGTAGTCGGAGAAGGCGCCCTCCCACTGCAGGCGCTCCTCCTCCAGGCGTGACTCCTCCAGGACGTGGTCTAGGTCCAAGGCGAACCCCGTAACCGGCTAGCGGCCCCCAGTCTTACACAATAAGAGCATCTTCACAGCAACAGAGGGAGTGCAGAGGGGTCCTCCCCGGAGTTTACCCTGAGCGTAGCCGAAGGGCCGGGGGTCAAAGGGGGTGTCCCCCTTTCTCTCCCTTATATTACCCCCTTCCTAGCCAGGAGGGGGCCAGGGGGATGGTCGATGGCATCCTAGAAGGAGAGCTAGCGCCCTAAGACTAGGCCATTCCATGCCACCGGTGCGTCGGACGAGGCCATCTACAACAGAGCAACAGAGATAGCAAAGGCGGGGATGCCCCCGCCTTCGCCGCGCCGCGCCTTGCGCGCGCCTTACTTTGGCAGGTGGCCGATGAGGTCGTCGCCCCAGAGACCGACGGGGATGCCGATACCGAAGACAGCCAGCAGAATAGAGCCGACCAGGAAGAACCAGCCCGTCAGGGTCTGCATGCGCCGGAAGGGCGGCGCCAGGTGAAAGAAGAGCAACGCGAAGAGGACCACCTGGATGACAGAGCTTATGCTCAGGAGGACGCTGCGGGAGATCTCTTCGCCCTCCTCTGGCACCGAGAGGAAGTGCAGCAAAAGGAGCACGGACCCCACGGCCAGGAACAGGCTGTAGAAACCTAGCGTCCGGGGGTCGAAGCCCCAGAGGCCTACCGCGGCCAGGCTAGCCGCGTAAATAGCTGCGAGCAGGACAAAGATGGCCGTAGCTGAGGGGTCCGCCATGGTGGCGGCCCGCTCCAAGGGGCTCCAGAATACGAGCAGCGCGAGGAAGACGGCGCCGACGCCGGCGATCATCCCCACCAACCTCATATCCGTGAAGCGCAATAGCTGCCAGGCATGAGCGAACATTATGGCCCCCAGGACAACCAGTGCAGCGGCTTCCATCCGTCACCTCCAGGCTCATCTTACCCGGTCGACCCCGGGGGCCGAGCCAGGTCCCTCTACCGATCCTACCGCGCGGGCTCCTTCCTTCGGCCCACGCTATTATCAAAGCCCAAAATTGAACCGCATTTTAGACCATCATCGCCGTTCCGTCAAGACAACCGGCCTGGATCTCAGATTAGTAGAGTCGTTTTTAAAACCCCTCCCTCGCGGGGGAGGGACAGGTGAGAGTGTCCCCCCTAGGACATCCTGAGGGCCGACCTTAGAGCTCCATCTCCTTCAGGTCGGGCGCTAGGCGCAGGCGGGGCTCGGTGATGGCCTGCACCGCTGCTGGTGTCCATCCGGGGGCCAGCTCTCGCAGCAACAGCCCCTCCGGCGTCACCGCGATCACCGCCACATCGGTCACGATGGTGTCCACCACGCCCCGGCCGGTGAGGGGGTAGGAGCACTGGCGCACGATCCGGGGCCGGCCGTCCCTGGTGGTATGCTCCATGCCGACGATGACGCGCTTGGCGCCGCAGACGAGGTCGGCGGCGCCGCCAATAGAGCCCACGCCCCGCTCCGGCAGCATCCAGTTGGCCAGGTCTCCCTGCTCGGACACCTGAAAGGCCCCCAGCACCGCAAGGTCTATGTGCCCGCCCCGGATCATAGCGAAGGAATCGTGGCTGGAGAAGAAGCAACCACCGGGCAATAGGGTGATGGGAAGCCCGCCCGCATTCACCAGGTCCGCGTCGGCCTCTCCCTCCGCGGGCGCGGGCCCCACGCCCAGGACCCCGTTCTCCGATTGGAGGAAGACCGTGCGGTCAGAGGGGAGAAAGTTAGCCACCAGGGTCGGCAGGCCGATGCCCAGATTGACGTAGAAGCCATCGCCCATCTCGCGGGCGATGCGCATAGCCATGACCTCGCGCGGTAACCGTTCGGGCACAGCTACTCCACACCTGCCCACACCTGGATGGCGACCCTCACACTGAAGGCACTGCTATAGTAACATGGCGCAGCGACGCCAGGAGGAACGGCCATGGCCGCCAACGAGGAAATAGGGGCCCTCTACAGGGAGGCCCACGCGGCGATGCTGGAGGCGCTGGCCGACCTGGACGAGGCGGCCTGCCGTCGCCTCCCCGCCGGCGGCAACTGGACCATCGCCAACGCCCTGGCCCACGCGGTGGAGGGGGAGGAGTTCTGGCTTTCCCAGGTGGAACGGCTGCTGAAGGAGGCCGGAGCGCGGGTGGGCCGGCTGGATGAGGCGGCCCAGCAAGCGCGCGAGCGCGGCATCCAGGAAGGCGCGCGAGCGCCCTACGGCGACATGCGGGCGCGCTTCGAGCGCATAACCATCGCCGGCCAGCGCCGGCTGGGGGAGCTGAGCGAGGAGGCGCTGCAGCGCTCCGGCTCCCGCCTGACGGACGGCACCCTGACCACGGCCTGCGTCGCCGACCTCTTTCGCCAGATCGCCGACCACATCCAAGAGCACGCCGAGCAAATCCTAGAGCTGAGGGAGTCGCCCTGAAGCGGTTCCCGTCCGCCAGAGCATGCGGGAGCTTGCACAAGAATAGCATCCTGCCGGCCCGCCTGCGGCGGGAGGGAGTGCAGAGTCCCGATGCTCGGGATCTGCCGGGGGTCGAAGTCCCGACTCTCGGGATTCCCTCCCTTTCTAACTACCCCCTTCCTGGCTAGAGCCTGCCCTGAGCCTGCCGAAGAGAAGGGGGCCCGCCGTAGGCGGGTCGCTAGCATACTTGTGGAGAGAGCGTGATCGAGAAAATGCGGCCTTTTGTGTAAGCCGCATGCGGGGCCCATCATGGGCGTCCGGTGTGTCCGGCAGAGGATGACGATGGCCGCCATTGTTGCCCAGGGACTGACCAAGCGCTACGGCGAGACCGTGGGAATCGAAGGTCTGGACCTAGAGGTGCCAGAAGGGGTTATCTTCGGCTTCCTGGGGCCTAACGGGGCGGGCAAGACCACTACCATCCGCCTGCTAACAGGCTTCATCAAGCCTACGGCCGGCGCCGCCACGGTCCTAGGGGCTGACGCCTGGAGCGGAGTCCAGGCCCGGTCCCGTCTGGGGTTCCTCCCTGACGTCGGCGGCCTCTACGAGGAGCAGACCGGCCAGGAGCTGCTGGATTTCCTGGGCTCGCTTCAGGGGCGCGCCTGCCCCCTGAGGGCGTCCCTGTGCGAGCGCCTGGAGTTGCCCGCGGCGCTGCTGCGCCGGGGCATCAAGACCTACTCCAAGGGCTCTCGCCGGAAGCTCGGCCTGGTCCAGGCCCTGCAACACGACCCCGACCTCCTTATCCTGGACGAGCCCACGGAGGGGCTGGACCCCCTGATGCAGCAGGCGCTCTTCTCCATCCTGGAAGAGACCAGGGCCCGGGGCCGCACCGTCTTCATGTCCTCCCACATCCTGCCGGAGGTGGAGCGGCTCTGCGACCAGGTGGCGATAGTCCGCGGCGGCCACCTGGTGGCGGTGGAGAGGGTCGCGGAGCTGCAACGGCGCAAGCTGCGCCGGCTGGAGTTGCGCTTCCGGGACGGCATCCCGGACGCCGCCCTTGCGCTGCCCGGCACCGTGCTCCTGGAGCGGCGCGACGCCGAAGGCTGGGTGGCCCTGGAGGTCCGAGGCCCAATCCAGCCGCTGCTGAGAGCGTTGGCCCCCTTGACGGTGGAGGACCTGGTCTTCGAGCAGGCCCACCTGGAGGAGATCTTCCTGGATTACTACCAGCAAAGAGGCCAGCCGTGATGGCCCGCCTCTTCAAGATGGCGCTCGTCCGGCAGCGCACTATGCTCCTCCTTTTCGGGGCGCTGGCCGTGGCCCTCCCCATGCTCATCGGCGTAACCTACCGCGCGCTGGGGGGTGCGCCTGGCCTGGAGGATCTGTGGAAGTTGCTGCCGGAGGGCATCAAGGCCCTCACGCGGGCGCAGGGAGGCTTCCTGCCGGGAATGGGCGCCACCGGTTATATGGCGGCGGGGTTCCGCCACCCGATGCTGTTGGTGCTCCTCACCGCCGCGACCGTGGCCGTAGCAGTGGCCGCGCTGGCCCGGGAGGTGGAGCGGGGCACCATCCTGCTCCTGCTAGCGCGGCCCATACCGCGGTGGAAGGTGGTGGTCAGCCGCGGCGCCGCCCTGGCGGTGATCATCGCCCTCCTCCTGGCGCTCATCCTGGTAGGGTTCACACTGGGGTTCGCCTTCGCCGGCGCCCTGGGCGATCTCCAATGGCGGCGCCTCTTGCTGGTCCTGCCCAACGCCCTGGCGCTGTTCTTGGCCATCGGGGGATATAGCCTGCTGCTGTCCGCTCGCGCCAGCGAGGGAGGACACGTGATGGGCCCCGCGGCGGCGCTGACCCTGCTCTTCTTCGTGCTGGACTACAGCTCGCAGCTCTGGGAGCCCCTGCGTCCCCTGGGGTACGTCTCCCTGTTCCACTACTACGACCCCGTGGGCGTGGCGCAATCCGGGAGTCTTCCCTGGCGCGACTTGCTGGTCCTGCTGACAGTGGCCGCGGCGGGGCTCGGCGCCGCCATCGTCGTATTCCAGCGTCGGGACATCACTCGCTGAGCAGTGCCGGCGCTGATAGAAGGGGGTGCGGGAAACCTATCCGCCTCTGGCGGACTGCCGGGGGATTCAGTGGGGTGTCCCGGCTTTGCACAAAAAGCCGCATTTTCTCGGCCAGACATGAGTATGCCAGCGACCATCCCCCTGGCCCCCTTCCTAGCCAGGAAGGGGGTAGTTTGACAGGGAGAGAATCCCGAGAGTCGGGACTTCGACCCCCGGCAGATCCCGAGCATCGGGACTCTGCGCTCCCTCTATGCTGGGAGATTGCCTAACGGCGAGCGGAGGCCGCGGGATGCCGTCGCGCCAGCAGACTGCTTTGCAGCCACACCAGCGCCAGCAACGCCGTGGCCTCGGCGGCGACGAGTAGCCCTCCCAACCCTCCCAGCAAGATGCTAGCCAGCAGGAAGGCAGCATTCCCCACGGCGGCGGCATGGCCGGTGCTGCGGAGGCGCCACAGGGCGGCCAGGCCAGGGCCGAGGGCCACGAGCCCAGCCAGGGGCAGCGAACCCAGGCCCACGCCCAAGGGCCGTCGCCAGGCCGGCGCCGCCCCGGAACCGCAGCGCCAGCGGGTACCAGTGCCCCACCACCGCCGCCGCGCCTGCCAGCACCACCAACTCCGGCGCCACGCCCAGAGCCCGGGCCAGCAGCACCGCCCCCGCACCCTTCATCGCATCGGCCAGGAAGACCAGCACGCCCGGGACCCTGCCCACCGCGCGGTAGACGTTGGCCGCCCCGGGGTTCCCGGTGCCCACCGAACAAATGTCCACGCCCCAGGCCCGGGCCAGCAGGTAGACCACCGGCACCGACCCCAGCGCGTAGCCCAGCAGCAACGAGGCTAGCAGCCCATCCATCGTTCCCTCTCGCAAGAGAGAGGGTAGCCGAGGGAGGGCGACGCGTCCAGCCCGCGGGCGGCGCTGTCGCCCTCCCTTCCCGAGGCGCCCAGCCAGCGCCCAAAACCATCGAGGCCTCCCAGGCCGACATGGTAAACTGGCCTGCAGTGTGAAAGGGGGGAAGACCGAATGGCGACACCGGAGGTGGTCATCGTGGCCGGGGCGCGGACTCCCATGGGAAAGTTCATGGGCGGGCTCTCCACGGTGCCGGCGACCCAGCTAGGCGCGGGGGCGATCCGGGCCGCGCTAGAGCGCGCGCGCCTGGCCCCGCAGCAAGTGGACTACGTCATCATGGGGAACGTGCTGATGGCCGGGGTGGGGCAAGCGCCCGCCCGGCAGGCCGCCATCGCCGCCGGCATCCCAGACCATATCTCGGCCCTGACCATAAACAAGGTATGCGCCAGCGGACTGACCGCCGTGGTGCTGGCCGCCCAGATGATCAAGGCAGGCGACGCCGAGGTGGTGGTGGCGGGCGGCATGGAGAACATGAGCCTGGCGCCCCACATGCTCGTCAACAGCCGCACCGGCATCAAGCTGGGCGACGCCAAGGTCGTGGACCATATGGTCCACGATGGCCTCTGGTGCCCCTTCGCGAACCGCCACATGGGCGGCTCCGCCGAGGCCATCGCCGCCAAGTATGGCATCACCCGGGAGGAGCAGGACCGCTGGGCCCTCCGTAGCCACCAGCGCGCGGTGGCCGCGGCGCGGGAGGGACTCTTCGCCGCCGAGATCGCCCCCGTCACCATCAAGTCTCGCCGGGGCGATACGGTGGTGAGCGCCGACGAGGGCCCTCGCGGCGATACCTCCCTGGAGGCCTTGGCCAAGCTGCCGCCCGCCTTCTCCGAGCACGGCAAGACCGTGACCGCGGGCAACGCCTCCCAGATCACCGACGGGGCCGCCGCGCTGGTGGTGATGAGCGCCGCCAAGGCCCGGCAGGCGGGCCTGGAGCCCATGGGGGTGATCCAGGGCTATAGCCACTCCGCGGTGGATCCCCAGTGGCTCTTCGACGCGCCGGTGGCCGCGACGGAGACTCTATTGAAGAAGACGGGCACCCGCCTGGACGATTACGGGCTGGTGGAGGACAACGAGGCTTTCTGCGCCCAGTTCCTGGCCAACAGCAAAGTGCTGGGCTGGGACTCCGAGCGGGTCAACGTGAAGGGCGGCGCCACGGCCCTGGGCCATCCCATCGGGGCCAGCGGCGCGCGGCTCCTGGTGACCCTCCTGTACGCCATGAAGGAGCGGCGCCAGCGGCGCGGCCTCGTCTCCATCTGCCACGGCGGCGGCGGGGCAGTGGCGATGGCCCTGGAAGGCGTTTAGAGCCGCGCGAGATTTGATAACGCGCAGAGTGGGCCACCCTAAGGGCGGCCCACTCTTCTTATTACTAGCTAAGACTCCCTAGTTCTCCCGCTGCGGCCGCGAGGTATCCTCATCGCCTCCAGGGCGATGGTCACCACCCGGGCCGCCACGTCCAGGGCCGCGCTGCGGTCCCGCACCCGGACGCGGGCGTCCTTCTCTCCGCTCCACGTCCGGCCGTTCGGTGTGGACGTTGAGCAGCCTCGCCACGCCGCTCTCCCGCTCGTACACCGCCGCCGCCATGTCGCCCACGACAAGCTGGTCGAAGGTGGCCGGCTTGCCGTCTTTCATCAGCTTGGTGTCCTCGGTCACCACCACCGTCACCGCCTTGTCATCATCACCCCTCTTGGCGATGGTCACCTTCTTGGCCGCCGCATCCAGGGCCGTGATGCCACCCCGCACCTCGGCGGACTTCTCCCGCTCCTCCTTGGCCAGGGGTTCAAGGGTCAGCTTCTCCAGGGCCCCGGCCTGCTTCGCCAGCTCCAGGGCCTGGAGAAGCTTCGCCTGCGCCTCTGGAGATAGCCTCTTATTGGCCTGCTCGATCAGCTTTTGCTCGACGTTGAAGCTACGCTCCAGGCCGGCCAGTATAGCGTTGAGGTTCCTGACACCATCGTTTTCGCCTCGCTCGCCTGGACCCCCCCTGGGGCCAGGAGGTCCGCCGAAACCAGGCCTGCCCGGGCCCGGCCCCCGTTCCCCGGGGCCCGCTGCCGCCACCGCTCCGACCGATGTCACCATCAGGGCTAGCGCCCCCGCGACAACGGCCAGCCTGCTCCACTTGCTCCCTAGAAACCCCATCGAGACCTCCTCCATCGTCCCCGCACCTTAGGCCGGCGCCCCCAGCCCCCCTGACGCTAGTTGCGCAGCTGCTACCACTTGAAACGCAAGGCGAGGCGGAGTGCAAGCATGGGCTCGAGGCCAGGCGCAGACACGACTAGAAGGCTTTCAGGATCCTGCTAGGGGTGGTGGGTAGCGCTGCTGCCAGGACCGCCACAGTGGGGACAGTGGCGCACGGTCTCCACGACGCTACACGGCTCCACGTGGATCGTGGCAGAGGCGCCTGGAAGGGCGCGGCCCAGGTCGCCCTGGAGGCGCGTCGTGATCTCGTGAGACCGCTCCAGGGAGAGTTCGCGGCAGAGGACCAGGTGCATGTCGACCTGCCGCTCGCTCCCTACGCGGCGGGTGCGCAGCCGGTGGAGCTCGATGACCTCTGGGGCGCGGCTCGACACGGTCTGGCGGATCAGCTCGATCTCCGAGAGGGGCAGACTGGCGTCCACCAGGCCCCGCATCGCCTGCCAGACCAGATGGCCGGCGGTCCACAGGACATAGCCGCTGACCAGCAAGGCCAGGGCGGGATCGAAGTAGGTGATCCCGGTGGCGCGCACCAGGACCAGGGAGCCCAGCACGCTGGCGGATACCCAGACGTCGCTCAGGCGGTGCTTGGCGGAGGCGGTGAGGGCGATGGAGCCCGAACGCCGCGCCACCCTTCCCAGTTGCCAGGCCACCGCCAAGTTCAGGGCGATGGCGAAGGCCATCACCGCGATCCCCCAGCCTACCGCGCCCAAAGGCCTGGGGTGCAAGAGGCGCTCGATGCCCTGGCTGGCGATGGCGGCACTCCCTACGATCATCAGCCCGCTCTCCACCAGGCTGGCCAGGTTCTCAGCCTTGCCGTGGCCGAAGGGATGCCCGGCGTCGGGCGGTCGTGAGGCGTAGGCGAGGGCCAGGAACTGCAAGACCGCCGAAGTGGTGTCCATGCCCGTATCGAGGGCGTCGGAGAGGAGAGCGACGCTGCCAATGGCGAGGGCGGCGGCCAGCTTGAGCCCCAGCAGCAGCAGGTTGGAGGCGATGGGCAGCAGGGCGACGGTGCGGGGGCGCGTATTTACTCTCGGCTGCGGGCCGCCCCCGGGAGAGGGTTAAGCCGGCGCAGGAAGCGGGCGGCCCGGGCGAAGTCCCCCCGCTCCCACGAGACTACCAGCTGGCTGGCGATGGCGATGGAGCTGTAGGTCCCGGTGATCACGCCGATGAACAGGACCAGGACGAAGTTCCGCAGGGTTACCCCGCCGAAGAGGAGCAGAGCCAGCAGGGTGAGCAGCAGGGTAATCGAGGTGTTCAGGGAGCGGCCCATGGTCTCCAGCAGGCTATTGTTGACGGCGACCTCGAAGGGCGGGGCATCCGCCCGGCCCAAGTTCTCCCGGATGCGGTCGAAGACTACGATGGTGTCATGAACGCTAAACCCCACCACGGTGAGCATGCCGGTGATGAACATGGCGTTCACTTCCACGTTGGCCACCTTCCCCAGGACAGAGAAGATGCCCAGGACCACCAGGACATCGTGGATGAGGGCGATAATGGCGGCGACGCTGTAGCGGAAGGCATGTTGAAGACGCCGGAAGGCCCACCATACGTAGAGCAGTATGAACGCCGCGGCCACCACCACTGCCAGGAAAGCGTTGCGCACCGTCTCGGCCGCCACCACGGGGTCCACCGTGGCCGTCTCCAGGATGGTTATCGGCCCGATATGGCTGCGCAGGGCGGTCTCCAACTGATCCCGCTCCGAGGGCCCCAGAGCCCCTTGAGCGCCACGCTCTCCCACTTTGAGGGGGCGGGTGCGGAGGAAGTAGGCGTCACCCTGGGTCAACACCTGCCGTTGGAGGGCCACGTCGCTGAAACCCAGGGCCCTCAGCGCCCCGGAAAGCTCCTCGTCGGTGACTCCCCGGCCGAACTTGAGCCGGTAGGTGTTGGCAGAGGTGTAGCTCGCGGTGGCGCCGAAGCGCTCCTCCAGGCTAGCCTTCAGCCGCTGGTCCTCTCCCGGTGTTACGGTGATGGTTTCGGGGGCCAGAGTCGGGGGCCGCAGACGAGGCGTGACGACGCTGGTGAACCGCACCCCTTGCGGCAAGGCCTCGACCGTCACTTCGCTCTCTGACCGCCCCGGGGTTTGCAGCTCGGCCTTAAAGTCAGCCTGAGAGACCACGGAGGGGAAGGCAGCCACGACCCTAGATGTGACCTGAAACTGTGAGATCGGCCCGAAGCGCTGGACCAGGGCTTGGCGTAGCGATGCTTCCTCGCCGGGCTCCGCCGGCTTGTCATCGTAGGCCGGCCGCGGGCCCCCCAGCTGTCCCAGCTCGATGGTGTAAGCCGGCCCAGACCCAGCCTCTGCCTCAGGCCGTGGCTGAGGCACCGACACCACCGCTTCGGGGTGACCCTGGGCGGTCAGCTCGCCCTGGAGCTGCTCGGCGCTCACGGCCCCCTCGAAGCTCAAGCTCAACACAACCTTGGCCGCGAACTGGCTCGGCTCCCCAAAGCGCTTCGCCAAAGCTTCCCGCAGCTTGCTCTCCTCACCCGGCTCCGATTGCTTTAGCTCCTGCGTGGTTACGGGCGCCACCAGGGACTGGGTGGCGATGCGCCAGCGCTCCCCTCCGTCAACGGGCCGCCGTTCCAGGGTGGCCTCGGGGTGGCCCAGCCGCCCCAGCTCGGCCCGGAGCCTGTCCTCCGAAACGGGGCCGGCGAACTGCACTTGCAGCAGGGCTCCCACGGTGTAGTCAGAGAGCTTGCCGAAGCGGCGTGACAGGCGTTGCTTGACCTGCTCGGGCTCATAGTTGACGGGGCCTGCCTCTACCAAGAGGGCGACCTCGCTCACCGGCTTCTGCCGCTGGACCACGGCGTCGGGATGGCCCTGGGCCGCTAGCTCCGCCCGCAGGGCATCCTGGGCCACGGGCCCCTCGAACTGGATCGCCATGGTGGTGCCGGAGGAGAACTCGATCCCCGGTGTTAGGCCCGGCGGTATGAGCAAGGAGACCAACCCCGGCAGGATAACTGCCAGAGAGAGGGCGAAGTACCAGAACCGCTTGCTAACCAGGTCAATCAACGCAATGCACTCCCTACATGGGGGTGAACAGGCGCGGCCGCCTGCTCACCGGGGTCCGCAAGGTGAGGCGCAGAAAGATACGCGTGACGGTAAGGGCGCTGAACATGCTGATCAGGACCCCCAGCCCCAGGGTGACGGCAAAGCCCCGCACCAGGCTGGTGCCGAAGGCCGGCTGGCTGCCAAACCAGAACAGAATGGCGCAGGTGATGAGGGTGGAGACGTTGCTATCCCGGATGGACGACCAAGCGCGGGCGAAGCCGGCCTCCATGGCTGCGCCCAGGCTACGGCCCGCTCGCAGCTCCTCCTTCATGCGCTCGAAGACCAGGATGTTAGCATCCACTGCCATGCCGATGGAGAGGATGAAGGCGGCGATGCCCGCCAACGTCAAGGTGACAGGGATCAGCTTGAACACCGCCAGGGCGATCGCTGTGTATACCAGCAGGGCGGCGCCGGCGACCAGGCCCGGCACCCGATAGTAGATAACCATGAAGAGGAACACCACCGCCAGCCCCACCGCACCCGCCAGGAGGCTCTGGCGAATGGAGTCAGCGCCTAGGACAGCGTCCACCTCCGATTCCTGGATCACCTCCACGGGGACTGGCAGGGCGCCCGCGTTCAGCTGTATGGAGAGGTTACGGGCGCCAGTGACATCGATGCCGGTGATGACCCCACGGTCGCTGATCTGGGCCTGGACGGTGGGGGCAGACAGGAGCTGATCGTCCAGGAAGATACCCAGGGGCCTGCCCAGGTTGCGGCCGGTGACCTGCGCGAACAGGCGCCCGCCTTCGGAGTTGAACTCGAAGTTCACCACGGGCAGATTGGTGGTGGTGTCCAGGCTCACCAGGGAGTTGGGCTTCAGGTATTCGCCCGTCAGGCGCTTGGGCAAGCCATCGTCACCCAGGGCGGTGGCGGGGACGAAGTCCGCGCCGCCCACCGGGACCTCCCGGAAGTCCAGCTGCGCCGTGGCGCCGATCAGCGCCCGCGCCTCACTGGCGCCCACCCCCGGGAGCTGAACCAGTATGCGGTCCTCGCCCTGGGTCTGGATCACGGGCTCGGTGAGGCCCAGGGCGTTGATGCGCCGCTCGATGACCTCTTTCGCCCCACGGAGGGCCTCCACGGGGTTGTTTGCCTGGCTCAGGTCGGCCTGAAGGACCAGGTGGCTGCCACCCCGCAGGTCCAAGCCCAGCCGCATCCCTTCGCGGCGGAAGTCCCCCAGACGGATGTTCTCTTGCGCTACCGCCCAAACGCAGACGGCCGCCAGCACCAGGATGAACAGGAGGGGCAGGTTGAGACGGCGGAGCAGGCCCACGGCGCGCCGCCTCCGCTACTGGACCGGGGGCATCGCGGGGCCCGAGCGGTGGGCCACCGAGCCCCTCGTGACTCGGACCCGGGTGCCGTGGCCCACATCCAGAGTAATCACATCCTGTCCCAACTCGGCGACGGAGCCCACCAAGCCGCCCGAGGTGACCACCTGGTCACCCACGTTGAGGGACTGCTGCATCTTGCGGACCCGGCGGCTCTGCATCTGGTTGGGCAGTATGAGGATAACGTAGAACAGGACCAGAAGTATTATGATCGGCAACAGTTGAACCAATGTCACTCTCCTCGGGAGCGCCCTCTAGACGCTAGTCCGGCGCTATTATAGTGCCTAGCCCTGCGTCCGGCCACACTCTGAAGGCTCACGTCCCCCAGCGCTCCAGGGCCCGGGCCGCAACTTGCAGGGCCTGGGAGCGGGTGGCGGCCTCGCCGGCGCCCTGGGCCTCCCGCACCGCGGCTAGCAGCCTGCCGATGAGGGGGCCCGGCGGCAGGTCGAAAACCGCCATGAGGTCGTTGCCATCCACCAGGGGCGTCGGAGACACCCGCTCCGGCCGGTACAAGTACTGGTCCAGGACATGTTCCACCCGCCGGAGATACCCCAGCCAGGGCTCAGTTTCCAGGGAGGGGCCGCGGGTGGCCAGCCAGTCGGCGCAGGTCAGGTAGAGCGCCGGGATGGCCGCCTCCCCCAGGTCCCGGTAGTAGCGATAGATAGCGCGGTCCGAGGGTATCACCTGGTGGGACATCTGGGTCGGCCGCAGGTGGTGCAGGATCAGAGCGCACGTCAGCTCGGTGGCGGCCCCGCTGAAGCGCAGCCGCTTCAGGCAAGCCTCGGCGCGCCTGGCGCCCAGAGCGGGATGGCCCAGGAACCGGATGCGCCCCTTGGCATCGGGGGCCTTGGTCTCAGGCTTGGCCACATCATGGAGCAGCGCGGCCAGCTTCAGCAGCGTCCCCCGCGGGACGCCGCCCCAGACACCCTCGAAGTAGCCGGCCAGCTCGGGAGGCCGGGGTAGAGGCGCCAGCGCCTCGGGGCTGACCCAGGGCGGAGCCCCCTGGCCCAGGACTGCTCCCGCCGCCTCCACCGCGTGCAAGAGGTGATCGAAGACATCCCAGTGATGTTCGCTGGGCTGGCCCACTCCCCTGGCCGGCTCGAGCTCGGGGAGGAGGCGCGCCAGGATTCCCAGGGCATCCAGTTCGCGCAGCGCCCAGTAGGCCCGGGGGGTCGCCAAGAGCAGACAGAGCTCGTCGCGCAGGCGCTCCGGCGCCACGGAGCCGAGGAGAGCAGCGTCGCGCCGCAGCAGCAGGCGCGTGCCCGGCTCCACCGCGAAATCGAGCTGGGCCGCCAGGCGGATGACCCGCAGGAGCCGGGCCGGGTCGGCGCCAAAGGCGGTGTCGGAGGCGGCGCGAAGGAGCCGGTCGCGGAGGTCACGCCGGCCGCCCAAAGGGTCCTGGAGCTGGCTCTCCCAGCCGGGCTGCAGGGCGGCCGCCAGGGGGACAGCCATGGCGTTGATGGTGCAGTCGCGCCGGGCCAGGTCCTCGTCCACGCCTCCCCGCAGGGTGCTGAAGTCCAGCCACCAGCCGCCACTCCGCGCGAGGACCACGCGGGCGATCTGGTGGGCCTCGTCCAGGGGGACGAAAGCCCCGCCCAGGCGGTCGGCGACGCCCCTGGCGGTGGCGAGGGCGTCGCCCGCCACCGCGATGTCGATATCTTTGGTGGCTCGGCCCAGCAGCAGGTCCCGCACCGCGCCGCCCACCAGCCAGGCTTCTTGCTCACCGAGGGCGGCAGTCACCTGGCGCAGGAGCTGTCGGAAGTCTAAGGACATCGCAGAAGGCACCGCTCTAAGCCCAGAGTTTCAGCTTGGCTTCTGATAGCCTTGCACAAAAAGGGTATCCTGTTGGCCCGCCTGCGGCGGGAGGGAGTGCAGATCCCGACGTGTCGGGACTCTGCCGGGGGTCGAAGGGGGTGCCCCCCTCTCTCCCTTTCAAACTACCCCTTCCTGGCCAGAGCCTGCCCTGAGCCTGCCGAAGGGAAGGGGGCCAGGGGGATGGTCGCGGACATACTCATGGAGAGAGCCTGATCGGAGAAAATGCGGCCTTTCGTGCAAAGCCAGCTGGGCCTAGAGCCCCGCCGCTTGCTGGATGCGCACCCCCTGGTGAGCGCGCGCGTGCTGGGGCGAGTCTTCGATCTTGTAGAGCTTGGACTGGTCGTGGATGTGGTCTATGAACAGCACGCCGTTGAGATGGTCAATCTCGTGCTCCAGCGCCTGCGCCAGCAAGGCCTGCTCCGGTTGCTCCGCCTGAGCACGAATTCGCACGTCCTTGGCCGCCAGGTCATGCGCTTTCACCAGCACGTCTAGAGAGCGGGTCACCAGGCCGCGGTACCCAGGTATGCTGAGGCACCCCTCCTCTATCTCCCGCTGGCCCGAGCGTTTGACGACCAGGGGGTTGACCAACATCAAGGGTTCCTGGTCTGGAACTTCGATGACGACAAGGCGCAAGGGGACACCCACCTGGGGCGCCGCCAGGCCCACGCCGCCGGCCTCGTGCATCGTCTCCAGCATCTCCTGGGCGAGGCGTTTGACGGAGCGATCGATGGCCGCCACCCGGTTCGCCTTGCGTCGTAGCACCGGGTCCGGCACTAAATGGATCTTCAGCGCTGACATGCCTACTCCCGAGGGCGTTGTCCCCAGCCAGCCCACCCGCAGACCACTATTATAACAGACCTAACAGAGACGGGCCGGCAGCGGTCCTTGGGTGTTCTGCTGGGGCCGGGTTGCTAGGGGTCCTGGTTCGCTACAGAAAAGAGAGCGGGTCGACATCCACCGTCCAGCCGCGCCCCAGGGGCGTCTCCTCCAGGATCTGCTGGGGGTCGGGCCCCTTGATGATGACCTGCCAGCGGTAGCGACCGCGCAGGCGGCTGACGTAGGCGGGCGCCGGTCCCAGCACCACCGTAGCCGGCAGGCCCTGCGCCTGGCGTCGCTGGCTTAGCTCCCCGGCCATACGCTCCGCCTCGCGGCGGGCCGAGGCGGCGTTGGCATGCTGGAACACCATCCTGGTCAGCCGACCGAAGGGAGGGTAAGCGTGTTCGCGGCGGTGCTCCAGCTCCCTCTGATAGAGCTGGCGGTAGTCCTGGTCCGCGGCGGCGCGGATAGCGTAGTGGTCTGGCGTATAGGTCTGGATGATAGCCCGCCCCGGATGCTCGCCGCGCCCGGACCGGCCTACCACCTGGGTCAAGAGCTGGAAGCTGCGCTCTCCGGCACGGAAATCCGGCAGATTCAGGGCCGTGTCGGCGCTGATGACGCCGACCAGGGTTACGAGGGGGAGGTCGAGGCCGGTGGCGATGAGCTGGGTGCCGATGAGGATGTCGGCCTCGTGGCTGGCGAAGCGGGCCATCAGGCGCTCATGGGCGCCCTTGAAACGGGCCACGTCTCGGTCCCAGCGCAGCAGGCGCGCCCCCGGAAAGGCCAGCCCGGCCTCCGCCTCCACCCGCTCGGTGCCCAGGCCGAAATACCGAATGTGCCGGCTGAAGCAACTGGGGCAAGCCGCCGGCACGTAGCCGCGGCGATTGCACTGATGGCAGACCAGCTCCTCCTGGGCCGCGTGGTAGGTGAGGGTGACGTCGCAGCGGCGGCACTGGAGGGCCTGGCCGCAATCGCGGCACTGGACGAAGGTGGCGCTGCCGCGGCGGTTCAAGAACAGGATCGTCTGCTCCCCACGCTCCAGGGTCTCGTGGACCGCCTGCTGCAAGGCCCGACTGAAGATGCCGCGGTTACCTTCCTTGAGTTCCCGGCGCAGGTCCACCACCTCGACGCGGGCCAGCCCCGGCTGCTGCCGCGCCGGGGGCAGCACCCGTTCGGGCAGCTCCAGGAGCTGAAGCTCTCCCACCTCGCTCCTCCACATAGTCGCCACATCGGGGGTGGCGCTGCCCAGGACCACCACCGCCCCGGTGAGCCGCGCTAGCTCCAGGGCCGCCTCCCGGGCATGGTAGCGCGGCGGCTGCTCCCACTGCTTGTAGGCGGGCTCGTGCTCTTCGTCGAGGACGATGAGGCCCAGGTTCCGCAAGGGCGCGAAGAGGGCGCCTCGCGGCCCGATGGCCACCGTAAAGTCGCCCTGGTAGACGCGCCACCACTCGTCGAACCGCTCGCCCAGGGAGAGGCGGCTGTGGAGGACGGCCACGCGCCCGGGGAAACGGGCGGAGAAGCGGGCCAGGGCCTGAGGGGTGAGGGAGATCTCGGGCACCAGGACGACGCCTGAGCGGCCCTGGGCCTCCGCCAAGGCCAGGGCGCGCAGATACAGCTCCGTCTTGCCGCTCCCGGTGACGCCGTAGAGGAGGAAGGACCGGGGTCGCTGGCCCGGCGCCGGCGGCGCTTGCAAAGCCTCCCGTAGCCGCGCCCAGGCGGTCTCCTGGGCGGCGGTCAGGAATGGCTCCGGGGGCATGGGGGGCAGGGCGCCGCGCCGGGCCAGGGGGTCGCGCAGCACCCGCACCTGTTCCAGGGACAGCCAGCCCCGCTGGGCCATCCGTTCCAGAGCCTCGCGGGTGACGCCGGTGCGTTGGGTCACCACGGACAGGGCCACCGGCTGGGCCGCCAGGAGCTCCAACGCCGCGGCCTGACGTATGGCCCCCCGCGCCCGCAGCTCCTGGACCCTGGCCGCCGCCTCCGCCGCCGCCAGGCGCAGCCTGGCCTCCCACACCACCCTCTCTCGGACCCGGGGGACTTGCAGCCTTTGCACCTTCACGATCAGCTTCTTGCGCGACAGCTGACCCAGGATCGCCGCCGCGCGCCGGGAGCCGAGCGCCTGGCCCAGCTCTTGCTCCCCGACCTCTCCGCGGACCTGGAGCTGGGCCCACACCTGGCGCTCCTCGGCGGACAGGGAGACGAGGGCGAGCTCGGGAGGGCCCTGCAAGGGGGCCCAGAAGCTCAACACGCGGCGCTCGAACCCCGGCGGAAGCAGCAGGGCGGCCGCCTCGAACAGCGGCGCCAGGTACTCCCTGCTCAGCCAGCGCGCCAGGGCCGCGCGGGCCTCGTCCAAGAGAGGACGCTGGTCTATGAGGCCGGCCAGGGGCCGGACTTCAGCGGCCTCCGGCGCGACGCCGCCTATGCCCAAGACGACGCCTTGGACGGTTGCGGGCCCGAACGGGACCCAAACCGCGTGGCCGACGCTGACTTCCAGGCCGGGCGGAACGGCGTAGGTGAAGGCGCGGCGGCCGGCGCCCGGCGAGTTGACAGCTACCTCAACGTAGCGGGGCTCGGCTGGGGGCATGGCAGTAGCTAGGATAACACGCTGGGGGACGGCTGGGCGCTGAGGAGTGCCAGGCTGGAGGGCTCCGTAAGCGCTAAGGGCCGGGTTGGACCTCGGCAGGGGCGAGAGGCTCGTTCTCGGTGGCCTCCGGCTGCTCCGCCTCCACCGCCAGCTCCCCTACGCCCCGGGGGCGAAGCTGCTCCTTGATGCGGCCCTTCTTGCCCACGAGCTCGCGTAGGTAGTAGAGCTTGGCCCGGGCGACCTTGCCATACTTGACGATCTCCAGCTTCTCCACCCGCGGCGAGTGGAGGTGGAAGGTGCGCTCCACCCCGACGCTGTAGGAGACACGGCGCACCGTAAAGGTGCTGTTGGCGCCGCCGTGGCGGAACCTGATTACCACGCCGGAGAAGACCTGGGTGCGCTCCCGCTCCCCCTCCACCACCTTGACGTGCACGCGCACCTCATCCCCCGCGTGCATCTGGGGGATCGAGCGCTCATCCTTGGTGCGGCCGACAGTTCGGATATCCATATCCCGCATATTGTAGCAGCCTCGGCAAGAGGCGCCGGAGTAGCCCTGCTAGCGTAGCGCGGGCCTCGCAGCATCCAGGGTGGACACTCGCCCCGAGCGCAGCATATAATCTCACCACGCTCAGCCAAGGAGCTGAAAAAGTAAACTGGCAGTGAGGAGAGTACTTCGATGCGTGTAGCTTATCCGACCGCTAGATTCTTGCTGTTTGGACTGATCTTGGGTGCAGTGGCCTGCGGCGGCGCCGCGGCACCCACCGCCCCAACAGCCGCGGCCACGCCGACGGCGACCACGGCGCGGGCCGTGGTGCCCACCTTGGCCGTCACCCCCACCTCACCCGCTCAGGCCCTGGCCTCGCGCGGCAGGATCGTCTACGCCAAGCTGAACGAGCTGGGCACCAACGACCCCCACGCCGCGCCCTCGGGCGGGCCCGACAATGTATACGTGGTGGCCGTGTTCAGCGGCCTGTTGACCATAAATCTGGACAATAACAGAAGCCCCGGGCTGGCGACCGCTTTTGAATACTCGCCCGACGGTACGAAGATAACCCTGACAATCCGCAAGGACGCCACCTTCCACGACGGGACGCCCGTAACCGCGGAGGACGTCAAGTTCAGCTTCGAACGCTCCATGAGCCCCTACGCCGGGAGAGCGCCCGTTTTTGCCCTCTTACAGAGCATCAGCAAGGTGGAGGCAAGCGGCGATAAGGTCATCCTGACCTTCAAGACGCCAGACCCTCTCTTCATGCGCACCCAGGGCTCGGAAAATATCCAGGGTGTGGCGGTGGTGCCAAAGGCCGCGGTCGAGCGTTTGGGGAACGACGGGTTCAACGCCAAGCCCATCGGCGCCGGGGCTTACAAGTTCGCGCGCCGGTCCCTGAACGACTATGTGGAGCTGGAGGCCCACGACGCCTATTACGGCCCCGAGAAGCCTCGGGTCAAGACCATACGCATGCAGATCGTGCCCGAGGACTCCACTAGGGTGGCCATGCTGCGCACCGGCGAGGCGGATATCGTCGAGCAGATCCCGCCCTCCGTCGCCAAGGCTGTTGACAAGATAGCAGGGCTGCGGGCGCTGCGCGTCCCCTCTGGCATCGAGATAACCATGTTCTTCCACACCCTGGCCCCCACCATACCCGGGACCGACAAGCCCAACCCCTTCCGCGACGTCCGGGTCCGCCAGGGGGTGCTGTACGCTATCGACCGCCAGGCCATCATCGACCGCATCCTGGAGGGCGAGGGGGTCTACATGAAGGGCCCCTGGTCGGAGGGCGCCAACGGCTCCGACCTGAGCATCATCAAGCCCTACGAGTACAACCCCGAGAAGGCGCGGCAGTTGTTCAAAGATGCGAACCTGCCTGATGTGGAGTTCCCCGTCATCTACTACCAGGCCAGCCCCGCCATCCCCGCCGTTTTCACAGCCGTCGTGGACTACCTCAACAAATCGGGCATGAAGGCCAAGGGCCAGATCGTGGAGGTGGGGACCGCCCTCTCCATGTGGCGCGGGCGCACCGCCTACGCCATGACCCTAATTCGCTCCGGCGTCGGCGGCGCCGGCGGCGACCCTGCCCTGTCGATGCGGGTGCGGATCCTCACCGATGGCCAGCTCAGCCAGTACAACGACCCGATCGTGGACAAGCTGATCACCGACGGCGAGCCCATCTTCGACCAAGCGAAGCGCCACGAGCACTTCAAGCAGCTCTGGAAGTACTTCAACGAGCAGGCGCTGTTCGTGCCCCTTTACCAGGACATCGGCATCCACGGCCTGGGCAAGCGGGTGGATTGGAAGATGCCGGCCGGAAACCCCAGCGGCCTGCGCCGCATCACCTGGCAGCCAGGCTACCCCTAGCCTGTTTGCACGCCAGGGCGTAGAATCTACAGGCAGAACGTTTAGAGCAAAGGAGGCGTTATGGAGTCGTTCAAGGACAAGGTAGCCGTTGTAGGGATGGGCTGCGTCAAGCCCGGAGAGCTCTGGGACAAGGACGAGAAGGACATGATCGTGGAGGCGACCCACGAGGCGCTAGGGGACGCCGGCCTGGAGCCCAAGGATATCCAGGCTGCCTGGTGCGCTAACGGGAGCCCCGGCTTCGATTTTCTGAACGTGGCCATGAAATTCGATTACATACCCGTCAGCCACGTCCAGAACGCCTGCGCCAGCGGAGGCGACACCTTCCGCAACGCCTGCGCCTGGGTGGCCGCCGGCCTCTATGACATCGTCCTGGCCTGCGGCTCCGCCAAGATGAAGGATGCGGGCACCACCGGCATCGACATGTCCAACCGGGGCTTCACCGGAGGCGCCGGCGCGGCGGGGGTCATCGCCGCCACGGGCGTGCCGGTGAACTTCGCCCTCTACGCCGTCCGCTACATGCACCACTACGGCTACACCGAGCGGCAGATCAAGGAGGCGATGGCCCGCCTGGCGGTCAAGAATCACCACAACGGGACCCTCAACCCCAAGGCCTACTTCCAAAAAGAGATCACCATGGAGCAGGCCATGAACGCTCCCATGATCGCCTGGCCCCTGGGGCTCTATGACTGCTGCGCCAACATCGACGGCGGCGCCGCCGCCATCATCACCACGCCCGAGATCGCCAAGCACCTCCGCAGCGACTACGTCTTGCTCAAGGGCAGCGGTATGGCCGTCGGGGGCCAGGAGGGCCGGCTGCAGCCGCGCTACAACTTCGTGGAGTTCCCGGAGAACCAGCTGGCGGCCGAGCGCGCCTACGAGCAGGCCGGCATCAAGGACCCCTTCAAGGAACTGAGCCACGCCGAGCTCCACGACGCCTTCACCGTCAACGAGCTGGTGGACCTGGAGGACCTGAGGCTGGCCCCCAAGGGCAAGGCCCCCGAGTACATAATGGCCGGGACCTATGACCTGGAGGGCCAGCTGCCCGAGAACACCTCAGGCGGCCTCAAGTGCTGCGGCCATCCGCCGCCGGCCACCGGCATCAAGATGATGCACGAGTGCTACAAGCAGCTCCAGGGCAAGGCGGGGCCACGCCAGGTGAAAAACCCGACCCTTAGCCTGGCCCACAACCAGGGCGGGCTGACGGGGAGCTTCACCACCGTCGTCACCATATTCGGCGCCAGGGACTAGGCGCCCGCAAGCCAGCAGACTGGACCGGAGGCTGGGGGGGGTTCCCCCGGCCTCCGGTTCTTCCATGCCCCGGCCTTGCACTAAAGGGCATCCTGTCGGCCCGCCTGCGGCGGGAGGGAGTGCAGAGGGTCGCTCTGCCGGGGGTCGAAGGGGGTGTCTCCCTTCAAACTACCCCCTTCCTGGCCAGAGCCTGCCCTGAGCCTGCCGAAGGGAAGGGGGCCCGCCGCAGGCGGATCGCGGGCATCATCATGGAGAGCGCCAGCTCGAGAAAAAATGCGGCTATGTGAAAAGCCGCCCCCGGGAACCTGCTGGTGTCAGCGACCTATCCCTGCCTCCCCTCCCTGTGGGAGACGCAGGAGCGCGGGGCGACGCCAGGCGACCAAGACCATGATGGCCAGCATGGCGCCGCCGGCGCAGGCCAGGGGGACCGCCACCCCGACTGCGTCGGCCAGGGCAGCCAGGGGTAGGCTGCCCACAGGCATCGCCGCCCAGCTCAGCATATAGAGACCAGCTACCCGGCCGCGCATCGCCGGGGGCGTGAGGAGCTGCACCAAGGCCTCGGCCAGGGTGAAGAACGGCAAGCCCACCAGGCCCAGCAGGAACAGCGCTCCCAGGGCCGGGTACAGAGTCCGCGTCAGCGCCAGCCCGACAAGCGCTGCCCCCGCCATCGCTCCCAGCAGCAACATCCATCGTCCCAAGCGGCGGCTAGCCAGGCCGGCGACCAGCAGGTTGCCCATAAGGGCGCCCAGCCCAATCAGGGAAAACAGAAGGCCCAGCCCTAGGGCGGGGACGCCCAGGGTATCCGCCGCGAATTGGGGTAGGAGCACGCCGTAGGACTGACCCAGCACCACCGCCGCCAGGGCCAGGAAGAGCAGCCACGGCAAGGCGGGGTGCCCCACAATGAAGCGGATGCCGGCTGCCAGGTCGCCAAGGACGCGCCCCCGCCCTTCTCCAGGTGGTATCAGGTAGGAAGGGATCAGCCCCATCACGCCCGCGGCTAGCAGGTAGAAGAGCGCAATCAATAGGTAGGCCACATCGATACCTACCAGGTCGATAAGCGCGCCGCCCACCAAGGGAAACACGATGCCGCTGAAGTAGAATATCACCCCGCCCAGGGCCATGGCGCCCAGCAGCTCAGCCTCCCCTACCAGTTGAGTGAGAAAGGCGAACCTCGCCGGGATGCTGAAGGCCAGGAGCACCCCGTTGAGGAGCGCGGCAGCCCCCAGGTGCCATAGCCGAATGTGGTCGGTGAAGATAAGCACCGCCACCACCGCGAAGACAGCGGCGGTGCCACCCCACGTCAGAATCGTCATGCGCCTTCTGTCGAAGCGGTCGGCCACGACTCCGGCCAGGGGAGAGCAGACGAGCAGGGAGAGGCTTACCAGCGAGGTCACCACGCCCAGCGCCAGGCTCGACCCTGTCAGGTGGAAGACCAGCCAGCCCTGCGCCACCAACTGGGTCTGGACGGCGGCGGTGAAGAAGAGGTTCGCGCCGATGAAAAGGCGGAAATGGGGGACCCGCAGGGGCTGTGTAGCCCGCAGCAAGGAGGCCATCTCAGGGGGCACCGATACCTGCTGGCATGGAGGGAAGCATGATACGCCCTAGAGCATCCCGCTACAAGGTGAGCGCGGCCGACCTCCCCGCGACCTAGCCCGAGGCCCTGGCGCCTAGGGCAGGCGATCGCCGAAGGGCAACCAGGCGTGTCCCGGCCTTGCACAAAAGAGGGCATCCTGCCGACAAGAGAGGGAGCTCAAGGTTACGACAGCCGATATTTCGTCAGGGCCCCTTCAGCACGGGCTCCCGACGCTGTCCCCTCGCGCCCGTCTCGGGCAGCAGGATGCCGCCGATGAACAGGCTCAGGGCGAGAGGCGCCACCATGGTGAGGCCTAGGGCCAGGGACCCGGTGCTGGCCCCGATCACCGCTACGAAAATCGGCCCCATGGTAGCGCCGATGGGGAAGAGCGTTCGTATCAGCGCCTGGGCTACACCCACCTCCCGGGGCGACAGTCTCATGTCAAGGGGGATGATAAAGATCACCGGCGCCACCCCCATTGCACCCAATCCGGCCGCGAACATGAGGGCAGCGGATAGAGGGATGGAATCCACCCGGACCAGCGCAATGTAGATGACCGGCAGGACCAAGCCGGGTACCCATACGAAGGGCTTCCTCCTCCCCATCCGCTGGGACAAGGGGCCCACGACGAGACCACCCACGAGGCCACCGACGGCGAAGACGGAGACCAGCAATCCCACGGCGGTCAACGATATCCCAAGGTGGTCTAGGGCGTAGGTGGGGTAGAAGGTGAGGAAGGCAGCAAAGGCGACGGCGGCGCCCATCTGACACAGGGCGAGCACCCATAATGCCTTGTGACGACCCAGCACGCCCGCCGGGCTACCCACCTGCCTTGACGGCCCTGCTTGACTCCAGACTATATGGCCGTCGCGCCCTAGCAGCAGCCAGAGGGCGCCTAACGCGGTCATGACCAGAGCGATGACCAGATAGAACCCCCGCCAGCTGCCCAGCAAGGCTATCAAGGCCGGAGTGGCGGCGCTCGCCAACAGTTGACCGGCCGAGCGAGCGCCGGACTCGATGCCGGTGGCGGCCGCGTACAGGCGAGGCTGGAACCACTGCTGGAGCAGGATAACCTGCATCTGGATCCGGCTCACAGCCAGGAGCACGAAGGCGGAGCGAAACAGCAAGAGTAACGCGCCTGTCGGCGCGAGCGCCTGGGCGAAGCACAACGCGCCCATGCCCAGGGTCAAAACGAGGGTCGTCCGCCGGGGGCTGTAGCGCGTAAGCCAGATGCTCGCTGGCATCGCCATCAGCGCGAAGCCCAAGAAGCCGGCGGAGCCCAGCAAGCCGGCCTCCAAGGGTGTGATCCTCAGGTCTTCTCTCAGGAAAGGGATGAGGATCCCGATGGAGAACAAGATGATGGTGGTCGTCAAGTCAATGCCCCAAAGCAGACTCATGACCACCCATCCGTACCGTGGTTGAGTGGGGGTGGTAACTAGCGCCGTGGCTTCAGTCGCCATCGCTCCACCGTAACGCCAAACGCGCCGCCTGGGGAGGCGCAGCGACCTGCTCTTAGGCGAGTGGAGGGTACCTTAGCTTTGCACAAGAATGGCATCCCGCCGTCCCGCCTGCGGCGGGAGGGAGCGCAGAGGGGGCCTCCCGGAGCCTGCCGAAGGGAAGGGAGCCAGGGAGATGGTCGAAGGGGCGCAGGTTGCGATCGTTCAGTCCCGGGCGCCCAGCACGGTTACAATGGCGCTCCAAGCGTCAGCTCCCCCTTGCGCGTGCCCGCCCGCGAGCCGCACGTTCTTGAGCTGCCGGGGGCCCGCCTGGCCGGTTACCTGTAGGTACGGCTCGTAGAGGATCCTGAGACCGCTAACTCCCAGGGGATACCCCACGCACTGCAGACCGCCATCGGTGTTGACAGGCAGCCCACCCCCAGCGTCGAAAGTGCCGCCCAGGACCTGCTTGCCCGCCTGTCCTGGCGGGCAGAGCCCCAGGGACTCATAGCACAAGAGCTCCATAATGGTGTAGGAGTCATCGACGTTGAACTCATCGATCTCCTCGGCCGGATCCCGCACCCCCGCCATCTCGTAGGCGATACGAGCAGCGATGGCGCTCACGGGGAGAGACACGTGGTCAGCGGCCAGTTCCATCGAGCCGTCGCTGGTGGCTGCGCCCACACCCTTGACCAGGGCGTATCTACCCTTAAGCTGGCGGGCGGTCTCCGGGTTCGCGAGGATGGCGACGGCGACCCCGTCTACGTAGGTGCAGCAGTCATAGGAGCCCAGCGGCCACGCCGCCGGCGGCGCCGCCATGTACTCCTCCAGGGTAATGGCCTGCTGCAAATACGCCAGCGGATTCTTAGTGGCGTTCAGGCGGCTCTTTACGGCGATGTGGCCCAAGGCGCGCTTCAGCTCCTCGTAGCTGTGGTTGTGCTTGTACATGAAGCGGGTGGCGAAGGCCGCGGCGATGGCGGCCCGCGTGGCCTCTTGCTCCGCGCCCGTGCCCTTCAGTTCACCGCCCTTGGGCAGGTAGCTGACGCCCTCGTCCTTGATCTTCTCCGCGCCCGCGACCATCACTATGTCGTAGAGGCCGGCGGCGACGGCATGGCACGCGTTACGGAAGGCGTCGGCCCCGGTCGCGCTATCGTTGAGCACCCTCGTCACAGGTATGTAACCCGACTTGAGCGCCTCGGAAAGGCCGCGACCACCGTAGTAGCTACCGATCCAGGCCGCCTGCACATCGCTGACCGCCAGACCGGCCTCATCCAGAGCGACCGTCGCCGACTCCAAGAGCATATCGTCGGTGCCCTTGTCAAACAGCTCCCCGCCGCGGAGCGTGCCAAAGCCCACCACGGCGACTTTGTCCTTGATGCCCTTTGCCATCGGAAATCCCCTTCGTAAGGCCGCGTGCCCACATCCTCGACGCCAAGCCGCTGCAGGATATCATACGGCCTCCGTCCACAGCCTACCTTCTCTTGGTGTTCCTGTCAGCGGTACAATAGGGCCGCATCCACCAGCTGCGGAGCTGCCATGGACCTGTTATACACCTTCGAGCAGATGGGCATCGGGAGAGGGGATTGCGGCGGGCGGCCAAGGCGGCGGGCTCAGCGGTTGGGTATCGAAAGGGGTCGTTCTAGGAGACAGATATGGACAATTGGCTGATTATCCTGCGGATCCTGCACATCGTCTTTGGAGTGCTATTGATAGGCAACGTCCTGTTCATGACACTTTTCCTGCAGCACCGGCTGAAGAAACTGGGCCCGGCGGTAATGATGCCGGTGATGAGCGCGATATTGCCGGTCGTGACGCCGGCCCAGATCGCCAGCTACGCAGTCATCCTGGGCAGCGGCACCGCGATAGCGCTAATCCTGCGCCACGCCTCCTTGGGCACATTCTTCGCGTCGGGTTGGGGCTGGGCCATCCTCATTGGGTTCGTGGCCTTCGTGGCCGCCGGGATCGTGGGGTTCGGCATCGTCACGCCGGCGGGGATGCGCTTGACCAAACTGGGAGGCAGCATCAAGGGGCGGCCTCCCACACCGGAGGAGGGGGCGCGGATGCAGGCGCTGGGCGCCAGGGTCACGAAATGGAGCCGCGTCAACGTCGGGCTGGCGCTGGTCATCCTGGGGGCGATGGCATCGGCTCGGTTCGTATAAGCGGCGGGGAGAGGGCACAAGTCGTTCGTGGAGAAGCGCGCGCCGGATTACCAGGGCCGGTAGGATGATGCCGCTCCCGGCCTTGCACGAAAAGTCGGTCGGTGTAGCGGGAGTGCAGAGGGCTGGCTGCCCTCTGAGCCGCGACGAAGGTGACTACTGGCAGGAGGCCTGCGCCTTGCCCGGCGGCGTGCAGGGCCTGGTGCCGCTGCCTTGAGGGTGGGCGTCATCTCCGACACCCACGGCTACGTGGACCCGCGCCTGGCCGACCTGCTGGCGGGCGTGGAGCTGATCCTGCACGCCGGCGATATCTGCGGCTCCCATGTGATCGCCGCCTTAGAGCAGATCGCCCCCGTCGTGGCGGTCTCCGGCAACAACGACGTCAGGGCCGACACCAGCGCCTATCCCGCCGAACAAGTCCTGGAGCTGGCGGGGCAGCGGCTCCTGCTTCTTCACCAGTACAAGCCACCGCCGCGCCCGGACCACCCCAGCTTGGCGCGCTGCCAGGAAGCCCGGCTCAACGCGGTGGTTTTCGGGCACAGCCACCGCGCCGTGAACACCTCGTTGGGAGGGGTCCTGTTCTTCAACCCCGGCGCCGCCTGCCGCCCCCGCTTTCGCGATATCCCCAGCATCGGCCTGTTGCACCTGGAGCCCACGGGCATTCGCGGCGAGATCGTACTGCTATAGGCGAGGTTGCGCTGGTATAATCGAGGCCAAAAGCCACGGCGCCATCAGCTTGCCGCGCCTCAGCCGACACTTGGAGGGAGCCATGGGCAAGAGCAAGGTCATAAGCGCCGAAGAGGCCGTGGGCCTCATCAAGGACGGTGATTGCATAACCGTCAGCGGCACCGTGTCCAGCCTGCTGCCGGCCAAGCTACTGGCGGCCCTGGAGGTGCGCTTCCTCACCGGGGGCCACCCC
>SHYM01000086.1 GCA_009692805.1 Dehalococcoidia bacterium
CGCCTCCGACGAGGCCCATTGTTCCACGACGATCTCCACGTTAGAGACGCGCTCGCGGAGCGCAGCCGGGACCCCGGCCAGGGCCTCCCGGGCGATACGGATGAAGCGACGTGGGGAGAAGGGGCGGCGAGACATCGGAAGCCGGGCCTCTTGTCTGCAAGGGCGCGGGGACCGCGAGATGCCCCGGCCGGCGCTCACACCATCGGCCAGACCAGGGCATTATAGCGTCCCCTGTTGAAGCCACGACGGGGCATGGTAGAATAGACTGAATTCAAAACCAATGCAAAGCTAGAGGAGCTAAGGTGATCATCCTCCGCCGCGCCGCCGCCGTCATCCTCATCGCTCCCTTCGTCGTCCTCCTTCTCCTCCAGATCATCGGTCAGACGCTGAATGGCAGCCTGCTCAACCCGGCCTTCCTCAAAGAACAACTGGTGAGCAACGACGCCTACGCCTTCGCCATGCGCGAGGCGGTGCCCCAGGAGCTGCGAGCTAACAGCACCACCCTGCAAGAACTGCCTCTGACCGCCGACGAAATAGTGGGGCTCGTGCAGGCGACCATCTCCGAGTCCTTCCTCCAGGAGCAGGTGGAGCTCGCCGTCGACGCGGCCCTGCCCTACATCGCGGGCCGCACCGACGAGGTCAACCTCACCGTTCCCTTGAAGGAGCGCAAGCAGGTTTTCGAGCGAGCCCTGGCCGCCCTGCTCATTCGCAAATACGACGCCCTGCCGCCTTGCGCCCGTTTGGCCGACTTCCTGATCGCCCAGCAATTCCCCCGCTGCCGCGTGGGCGATACCAGCGGCAACCTAGTCCCAGTCCTGATCAACGCCTACGACGCCCTGCCGGCCTGCGCTTCTATCGCCGACCTCCTGTTCAACCCCTTCCCCGCCTGCAAGTTCGGCGCCGTCAGCCCCGTCGTCCAGAGCACGCTGGAAGACCAGTACCAGGCCCTTCCCACCTGTGCAAAGTTCGAGCAGCTGCTGACCGCCGGAGCCTTCCCTAAATGCAAGGTGGGCCAGGTGACGCCGGAGCGCCTGCTCCAGCTCTTGCCCCTCGCCGAGGAGATAGACAAGGTGGTCCCCGATCAGCTCAGCGTGACCACGGCGGATATCGCCGAGAACGCACCTGATCTAGAGAACGTGCGCCAAGGTCTCCGCGGCTTCCGCACAGCCCTGTCGGTAGCCCTGGCGGTGCTGGCCGCCTTGCTCCTGGCCATCGCCTTTCTGGGCGGGCGCTCTTGGAGAGGCCGCCTGCAGTGGGGAGCCGCGGCCCTGGCGCTTGGCGGGCTGCTGCCCCTGGCCACGGCCATCGGCGCCCGGACTGCAACCAGCAAGGCCATCAACGAGCTGGCTCTACTAGGCACCGGCTACTCGACGGCGGTGGAGGACAAGGCGTTCCAGATAATTCAAAGCTCGGTGAACAGCATCGCCGGCACCATCCAGATCTGGGCCATCGTCCTCCTGGCGGCGGGGCTGCTGGGCGTGGTGGCGCCCTTCTTCTTGTGGAGGAAAAAGCCTGCGCCCACGATTCCACGCTTGCCGGGCACCTAGGGGCCGCTACGCCCTGAGAAGCGTGAGCTAGCCCCCTGACCGATAGCTAGCCAGCAGGGTAAAAACCGGGGAATGAAGCTGGTGCCCCCAGGGGAATTCGAATCCCCGTGACCGCCTTGAAAGGGCGGTGTCCTAGTCCACTAGACGATGGGGGCAGCGCCAGGGAGTATAGCAGAGCCCTACAGGGGGCCTAGAAACGGCGCCCTTCGACAGGCCCTAGGGCCACAGGCCCAGGCCCAACAGCCCCGCCGTCTCCTCGAAGCCCAGCATCACGTTCATGTTCTGGATCGCCTGGCCCGCGGCGCCCTTCACCAGGTTGTCCAGGCAACTGATGACCACCAGCCGCCCCGACCGCTGGTCCACGGTGGGATAAATGACGCAGTAGTTGCTGCCAACGGTGTGCTTGGTCTGAGGCGGCGCCGACACCACCCTGACGAAGGGCTCGTCCCGGTAGAACTCGCGGTAAACCGCGGCCAGCTCACCCTGGGCCGAGGCCAGGGCCAGCCGCCCCTCCACCAGGGGCGCATAGCAGGTGCTCAGGATGCCACGAGTCATGGGTATAAGGTGAGGGACAAAGGTCACCCGCAGCTTGGCCCCCGGCGTCAGCCGCCGGAGCTCCTGGGTGATCTCCGGAAGGTGGCGGTGCCCCTCCAGGCTGTAGGCGGAGACGGTCTCATTAACCTCGCTGAAGTGGGCGCCCAGGCTGAGGCCGCGCCCGGCGCCCGAGACGCCGGACTTGCTGTCCACGATGATATCCGGCTCGATGAGCCCCTTCTTCAAGGCCGGCGCCAGGGCCAGGATGGCCGAGGTGGGATAGCAGCCCGGATTGGCGATCACCTGGGCACGGCGGATAGCCTCCTTGTTCAGCTCCGTAAGGCCATAGGCGGACTCCTTCAGCATCTCCGGGGCGGGATGGACCACCCCGTACCACTGCTGGTACTCGGCGGCGTCTCTCAAGCGGAAATCGGCGCTTATATCCACCGCCCGCAGCCCCTGGCGCAGGAACGGCAGCAGCGCCTCGGCGCTGGCCTTATGAGGCAGGGCCGAGAAGATGAAGTCCACCCCAGCTGAGCGGGGCACATCGTCGGTGATGGTCAGCCCCAGGTCATCCAGCGTCGGGAAGACGCTGCCCAGGGGCTTGCCCGCCTCGCTGCGCCCTGTGACCGCCGCTAGCTTCACGTGGGGATGTTGGTACAGCAGGCGCGCCAGCTCCAGCCCGGCGTAGCCGGTGACGTTCAGGATCCCGACCCTCACCTTCTTCGCCACGGAGCCCTCCTCGAAGTAGCCAGCCGACCACGACAAGCCAGTATACCAGTGTGTCTTTGCGCGCAGGCATTCTAGCATCCTCCACCCCGGCCCTGGCTAGCTTGCTACACGCACGTGACGCCCTACCCGTCTGGTGGATTGATAAGGGCCGGCGCCCCGCCGCTCTGGTATAATGGCTGCAGGAGAACCAAAGACGGCGTGGCCTTCGTGCTTCTCGCGCCGGATCGAGGCCAGGAGAACTATGCCGCAGACCCTCGTCCCATTGCTCCCCGATACGGAGTGCCAGACCGATTACACGCTTGAGCCCCTGGACCAGGTGGCGCCGCCGGCTCGGAAGAAGTGGCAGCCGATCCCCGACGATTACCTGCACCTGCCAGGGCCCGAGCTGGAACGCCGCATCGCCGCCGCCAAGGCTGCCCTGGGCTCCAAGCTTCTCATCCTGGGCCATCACTACCAGCGCGATGAAGTCATCAAGTGGGCCGACGTCAGGGGCGACTCCTTCAAGCTCTCCCAGCTCGCCGCCGACCGCAAGGAAGCCGAGTACATAGTCTTCTGCGGCGTGCATTTCATGGCCGAGAGCGCCGATATCCTGAGCGCGCCCTCCCAGAAGGTCATCTTGCCCAACCTGGCGGCCGGCTGCTCCATGGCCGACATGGCTAACATCGACGACGTGGAGGAATGCTGGGAGGCCCTGACCGAGGCGGTCGAAGACACCATCATCCCCATCACCTATATGAACTCGGCGGCGAGCCTAAAAGCCTTCGTGGGCCGCCACGGCGGTATCGTCTGCACCTCCTCCAACGCCGTGGCCGTGTACGAGTGGGCCTTTCAGCAGGGCCGCAGATTGCTCTTCTTCCCCGATCAGCACCTGGGCCGCAACACCGGCTTGAAGTTCGGGATACCGCTGGGTGAGATGGTGGTCTGGGACCCCACCAAACCCCGGGGAGGGAACACCCCCGAGGCCCTCCGCGGCGCCCGCATCGTTCTCTGGCGGGGCTGGTGCTCCACCCACCTCCGCTTCACCGCCGAGCAGGTCGCGGCCGCGCGGCAGCGCTTCCCCGGCGCGCGCATCGTCGTGCACCCCGAGTGCACCATGGAAGTGGTGCAAGCCGCCGACGAAGACGGCTCCACGGAGTACATAACCAAGCGCATCACCGAGTCGCCGCCAGGCTCCATCTGGGGGGTGGGCACCGAGATCAACCTGGTCAACCGCATCGCCCGCGATAACCCCGACAAGACCATCTTCTGCCTCGATCCCATCGTCTGCCCCTGCTCCACCATGTACCGCATCCACCCCTCCTACCTCTGCTGGGTGCTGGAGGGGCTGGTGGAGGGCAAGGTAGTGAACCAGATCGTAGTGGACGACGAGACCGCCCGCTGGGCGCGGGTGGCCCTGGACCGCATGCTGTCCATGCGCCGCACCAGCTAGGGGGCGCTTCCCAGAGTCCGCCCCGTAACCCGGCGCGGCCCTCCCCCCGGCTCGTTATTCCTCAAACGCTTTGCTATCATGGAGCCATGCCCAGTTACGATTACGTTGTCGTCGGCTCCGGGATCGCGGGGCTTTATGCCGCGCTGCTCGCCCGCGAGCATGGGTCCGTCGTCATCCTGACCAAAGGCTCCATCGACGACTCCAACACCAAGTACGCCCAGGGCGGCATCGCGGTAGCCCTGGGAGAGCGCGACTCCCCCCGCCTCCATGCCCGCGACACCATCAGCGCCGGAGCCGGCCTTAACGACCGCGAGGCGGTGCGCATCCTGACCCAGGAGGCCACCGACCGCATCACCGACCTCATCCGTTTCGGGGTGCCTTTCGACACCCTGGAGGGGCAGATCGACCTGGCCAGGGAAGGAGCGCACAGCGTGCCCCGCATCATCCACGCCGGGGGGGACGCCACCGGCGCTCACATCGAGCTGACCCTGGCCAATCTGGCCAAGCTCTCCCAGGTAACGGTGCTGGAGCACACCCTGGCCACGGAGGTAGCAGTGGAAGACGGACGGGCCACCGCAGTCCGCGCCCTCGACTGCGCCAGCGGCAAGACCAAGGAGTACCGGGCGCGTTTCGTCGTCCTGGCCACGGGAGGGTCGGGCCAGCTCTACAAGTACACCACCAACCCCGAGGTGGCCACCGGCGACGGGGTCGCCCTGGCCTACCGCGCCGGCGCCGAGACCATGGACATGGAGTTCTTCCAGTTCCAC
>SHYM01000011.1 GCA_009692805.1 Dehalococcoidia bacterium
TGCCGCCTTTGACCATGGGCGGCGAGACGGTCGTGCACCAGCTCTTCGGCCGCTGGGACCTGCGCAACACCATCATCGCCACCTGGGCCAGCATGGGCGTAACTCTTCTGGTGGTGTGGCTCGCCACCCGCAAGCAGGAGATGGTCCCCAGGGGTTGGCAGAACCTCTTCGAGGGGGTCATTGAGGCCGCCCTGAGCTTGGTGGAGAGCGTCGCCGGCAAGACCTGGGGCCGCCGCTTCTTCCCCGTCGTCGCCACCATCTTCATCTTCGTCCTCATGACCAACTACTTCGGCCTCATCCCCCTTTGGGAGAACCTGGGGAAGGTGGAGCCGGCCAGCGAGGTGATCCTCCACGCCTTCAAGGGCCAAGAGGAGAGCCACGCGCGCCTGGAGACAGTGCTGCACGAGGCGGAGGAGCAACACCAACCTGCCCTCTTCGCCGCGGCTGTCCAGGAGGAGGCCGTCAAGGCTGGGGTGAACCTGGACAAGGTCAAGCTCTTCCTCATGGACAGCGCGGGGCCCGTGACGGTAGTGCCCCTGGGCTACATGGATAAGGAGATCAGGGCCGCGGTCTACGTGCAGCAGCTGAAGGAGGGCACCTTCCCAGAGGGGAAGGTGGCGGGGCTCCTGGTGCCCTACATCCGGAGCACCAACACCGATCTCAACAGCACCCTGGCCATCGCCCTGGTGGCCATGGTGATGGTCGAGGTCTGGGGGATCAGGGCGCATGGGCTGCTGGGTTACGGCAGCCGCTTTTTCAATCTCAAGGCGCTGCTCCAGGGCAAGGTCATCGACTTCATGGTGGGCGGCCTGGAGACGATCAGCGAGTTCGCGCGCCTGATTAGCTTCACCTTCCGTCTCTTCGGCAACATCTTCGCGGGCCTGGTGCTGGTGTTGGTGTCGACCTTCCTGCTGCCCTTCCTGGGCGGTGTCATACCGTACGGGCTGGAGCTCTTCGTCGGCTTCATCCAGGCCCTGGTGTTCGCCATGCTGACCCTGGTGTTCGCCGCCATCGCTGTCCAGAAGCACGAGGGCGGAGAGGAAGGGGCCGCGGGCCACGAGGCTAGCGGGCCTGAGGGTAGGTAAGAGTGCCTGGGCAGATTTGCCGGGCCTTCGCGCAAAGGAGGCGCAGATGCTAGAAGAGGTAAGGACCTTGGCGGAGGTGGTCTCGGCAGTCCAGCAAGTCAGCGTGGAGCCCGCCGACCTGAAGCCCATCGGTGCTGGGCTCGCCATCGGCTTGGGCGCCTTGGGCCCCGGCATCGGCATCGGCCTGTTGGTGTCCAAGGCCCTGGAGGCCCTCGGTCGCAACCCCGAGGCCGAGGGCCCCATCCGGACCAACATGATCCTGGGCATCGCCTTCACCGAGGCCATCGCCATCTACGCCCTAATCGTGGCCGTGATCATCGCCTTCGTCCTTTAGTTGGGTAGAGTCTGAGTTAGGAGAAGAGTTATGGAGGGTTTTGGCGCCCTGGGGATCAACATCCCCAGCCTCATCGCCCAGCTCTTCAATTTCCTGCTGCTGCTGTTTCTGCTCTGGCGCTTCGCTTACAAACCGGTGCTGGCGATGCTGGACCGCCGCTCCCAGCGCATACGGGAGAGCCTGGAGGCGGCGGAGCGGTTGAAGCAGGACTCAGCGCGGGCGGAGCAGCAGGTGGCAGCACAACTGGCGACGGCCCGTAAAGACGCCCAGGCGATCTTGGCCCAGGCCAGCCAGGCCGCGGCCCAAGTCCAGGAGGAGGCCAGGGGCCTGGCCCGCCGCGAGGCCGACTCCATCATCGCTCGCGCCCGGGAGGAGATCACCCGGGAGCGAGACGAAGCCGCGGAGGCCGTGCGACGCCAGTTCGCCGTGCTGGCCGTGGCGGCGGCCCAGCGCATCGTCAGCGAGCGCTTGGACGCCACTGCCCACCGCCGCCTCATCGATGAGGTGCTCCAGGAGGCAAACTTAGGCGGGCCCAGGGGAGCGTAGCCAAGCCGATGCCAGCCCACGCCGCCGCCGCCAAACGCTACGCCCAGGCTGCCTTCCATCTCGCCCTGGAGGCGGGCCAGCTGGAGGTCTGGGAGCGCGACTTGGCGCAGGCGGTGGCCCTCGCCTCCGACGCTCAGACGAGCGTCTTGCTGGAGAGCCTTAGGCCCGCGCCCGAGCAGCGCTTGCTGGCCTTGCGACGCGCCTTGCCGGGGCTCTCTCCACTCAGCATGAACCTGGTGCAAGTCCTCATCGCCAAGGGACGGCTCAGGCTACTGCCCGGCATCGTCGCGGCGTACCAGGAGCTCCTCGATGCTCATCGCGGCATACAGCATGCCTCTGTTACCAGCGCCGTTCCGCTGGAGCCCGGCCTCCAGGAGAGCCTCGCCCGCGCCCTGACGCAGCGGACGGGCAAGACCATCGTGCTGGACAGCCGGGTAGACCCCAAGGTCGTGGGGGGCCTCGTGGTAAGGGTGGGAGACCAGATTATCGACGGAAGCGCCAGGAGCAAGCTGGAAGGGTTGCGGCGGGCTCTTGAAGGGCGCTCCGGCTGACCGAGGCCGGCGCCGGACGTATAATCGCCGTGGCGCCGGAAAAGAACTAGACCGGAATCTGGCCCCAGACCGGAAGCTTGGAGGAGCCTATGCCAGTCCGCGGCGACGAGATCGTCTCTATCATACGCGAGCAGATCGAACGCTTTGGCGCCGCCGTGGTGTCCACCAACGTGGGCACGGTGGTGGAGGTGGGCGACGGCATCGCCCGCGTCTCCGGGCTCTCGGATTGCAAGTACAGCGAGCTGCTGGAGTTCCCGGGCGGGATCATCGGCCTGGCGCTCAACCTGGAAGAGGAGAGCGTGGGCGCGGTGGTCCTGGGCGACGACAAGGCCCTCAAGGAGGGCGACGAGGTCCGCAGCACCGGGCGCGTGGTCCAGGTCCCCGTGGGCGAGGCGCTGCTGGGCCGGGTAGTTGACCCCCTGGGCCGCCCTCTGGACGGTCGGGGCCCCCTGGCGACCACGCGGACCCGGGAGGTGGAGCGCGTCGCCCCCAACGTGGTCGTCCGCCAGTCGGTAAACACCCCGGTCCAGACCGGCATCAAGGCGATCGACGCCATGATCCCCATCGGCCGGGGGCAGCGGGAGCTCATCATCGGCGACCGCTCCACGGGCAAGACGGCCATCGCCCTTGACACCATCGTCAACCAGCGGGGCGGCGACCTATTCTGCATCTACGTGGCCATCGGCCAGAAGTCGGCCAAGGTCGCCCAGGTCGTGGAGACGCTCCGGGAGCACGGCGCCCTGGGCCATACCGTGGTGGTGGCCGCCAACGCCTCGGACCCCGCCCCCTTGCAGTATCTGGCGCCCTACGCCGGCTGCGCTATGGGCGAGGATTTCATGGAGCAGGGCAAGGACGCCCTGGTTATATACGACGACCTGAGCAAGCACGCCTGGGCCTACCGCCAGCTCTCCCTGCTCCTGCGCCGGCCCCCCGGCCGCGAGGCCTACCCCGGCGACGTCTTCTATCTCCACAGCCGCCTCCTGGAACGGGCCGCCAAGTTCGACCAGGCCCACGGGGGCGGCAGCCTGACCGCCCTGCCCATCATCGAGACCCAGGCGGGCGACGTCTCGGCCTACATTCCGACCAACGTCATCTCCATCACCGACGGGCAGATCTATCTGGAGAGCGACCTCTTCAACGCCGGCATTCGCCCGGCCATGAACGTGGGCCTCTCCGTCAGCCGGGTGGGCGGCGCTGCCCAGACCAAGGCCATGAAAGCCGTCGCCGGGCGGATGCGGCTGGACCTGGCCCAGTTCCGGGAGCTGGCGGCCTTCGCCCAGTTCGGCACCAGCGACCTGGACCCGGCCACCCGCCGCCAGCTAGAGCTGGGCCAGCGCATCACCGAGATCCTAAAGCAGCCCCAATACCAGCCCCTGTCCCTGGCCCAGCAGGTCATCGTCCTCTACGCCGTGACTCACGCCTACCTGGCCGATGTCCCGGTGGAGAAGTGCTCGGCCTTCGAACGCGCCTTCCTGCGCTTCATGGACGGCAGCCACGCCGAGCTGGTGAAGACTATCAACGAGAGCAAGGCCCTCTCACCGGAGGTCGAGGAAAAGCTCAAGGTCGCCATCGCGGAGTTCAAGAAGACGGGCGCCTGGTAGGGCTCCCCATGGGTGAGAAGCGATGACGACCGGGACCGCCGACAGCAAACGCCGCGCGTGGGAGCGGCTTTCCCGCTTGCCGGTCAACCCGTTCTGGCAGCTCCTCGGCCTGGAGCTGCTGGACGTGGACGAGGGCTATTGCAAGGTGAGGCTCCACGCCCGGCCTCCCATGCTCAACCGTGGCATCGAGAGCGTCATGGGCGGGGTCCTGGCCACGGTGGTGGACGAGGCCGTAGCCACGCTCCTCCACACCGCCTACGATATCGGGCGCGAGATAACCGGCCACACCACCACCGAGCTGAGCATCAGCTTTCTGGCGCCCGCCGTGGGGCCTTATGTAGAGGCGGAGTGCCGGCTGGTGCGCAAGGGGCGTACCCTAGCCGTGGGCGAGGTATACATCCGCACGCCTGAGGGGGTGCTGGCCGCCACCGGCCGCGCCACCTACATGGTCTTCGGCTTTCAAGAGCGCAAGGTTGCGGGCCCAGCCCGCGGAGTTTGAGGTAGCCCTATGCCCACCCTGCGCGTGATCCGGCGACGCATCCAGAGCGTGCGCAATACCGCCAAGATCACCAAGGCCATGGAGCTCATCGCCGGGACCAAGATGCGACGGGCCCAGCAAAGGGTGCTGGCGGGACGCCCCTACGCCGACAAGCTCCATGCCCTCTTCGCGCACCTGGCGGCCCTGCCCCCAGAGCCGGGTGAGACCCATCCCCTGCTGCAACGGCGTGCAGTCCGGAACCTGGGCCTGGTGGAGTTCAGCCCGGACCGCGGTCTGGCGGGCGGGCTGCCCTCTAACCTAAACCGCCGCACCGGCGCCTTCATCCTGGAGCACCGCGAGCCCGTGCTTGCCGTGGCCGTGGGAAAGAAGGGGCGTGACTTCCTGGTGCGCAGCGGCCAGGCCCTGCGCGCCGAGTTCACAGGCCTGGGCGATCAGCCCAAGGTCGTCGATATCACTGCCCTGGCACGCTTGATTATCGACTGGTACACCCAGGGCACCGTGGACCAAGTTTCAATGGTCTACCCCCGCTTCGTCTCCACCATGGTGCAGCGTGCGGTGGTGGAGCCCTTGCTGCCCATCGACCCCGTGGCCCTGGCCGAGGGCGCGCCCAGGGCCGACTACATATTCGAGCCCAGCCGCGAGCTCCTGCTGGACGCCGTCCTGCCGCGCTTCGTGGAGATGACCCTTTACCATGTGCTGCTGGAGACCATAGCCTGCGAGCAGTCCGCCCGCATGGTGGCCATGCGCAGCGCCACCGATAACGCCAACGAGATGATCGTGGACCTGACCCTCACCTACAATAAGGCGCGTCAGGAGAGCATAACCAAGGAGCTATTGGACATCGTGGGCGCCTCCGCGGCCTTGGAGTAGCCGCGCCCTCGGGTATCTTTCGCGCCCCTCATCGGCGGCTGTTGCAACGGAAGGAGGCCTCGTCATGGCAGACTACAGCGACATCCTGGTCGAGCCCCGTCCTCCGGCCATCATTATCACCCTCAACCGTCCCCAGGCCCTCAACTCCATCACCCCCACGATGCTCGGGGAGCTGGCCCAAGCTATCACCCGCGCCGGCCAGGACACCGCCATCAGCGCCGTCATCGTCACCGGCGCCGGAGAGAAGGCGTGGAGCGCCGGGGTGGACATCAAGGGCATCGCGGGCGGCGCCGGCGAGTCCATAGCCGACCGGCGCGCCAACGTCGCCTGGGACGTGCTGGACGCCATCGATGCTTGTCCCGTGCCGGTCATCGCCGCCGTCAACGGCTTCTGCATCACCGGGGGCCTGGAGCTGGCGACGGCCTGCGATATGATCCTGGCCAGCGAGCGAGCTCGCTTCGCCGATACCCACGCCCGCTGGGGCCTCACCGCCACCTGGGGCGGCACTCAAAGGCTGCCGCGGATCGTGGGTAAGCATAAGGCGATGGAGCTGATGTTCCTCTGCGATATGGTGGACGCCCAGGAGGCGCTGCGCATCGGCCTGGTCAACAAGGTGGTACCCCATGCCCGGCTGCTGGAGGAGGCGCTGGCCTGGGCGGGGAAGCTCGCCGAGCACTCTCGGCACAGCATCTCCTCCCAGAAGGCGCTGATCCTGCGGGGCCAGGCGCTGCCCCTGGGGGAAGCCCATGCCATGGCCCGGCGTGAATCACCCGGCCAGGCGCCCGACGCCCGAAAGCGGCTGGAGTCCTTCGTGAAGGGCACCTGGGACAAGGGCAAGGCGCTGGGCAAGCAGTAACGCCAACACAGTCCGTCATGCAAAGCAGGGTCGCTGCGTGAGGGCAGCGGCCCTGCTTTTTGTTAGCCAGCTTAGAAACGCCCTGTTTTTACAGCTGGCGTAGACGGGGGTCCAGCTTGTCGCGGACCCAGTCGCCCAGAAGGTTGGCCGAGAGGCAGAGCAGGACGATACAAATACCCGGGAAGAAGGCGATCCACCAGGCGGTGGACACAAACTGCCGTCCGTCGGAGAGGATCTGGCCCCACGAGGACAGTGGGGGTTGGGTGCCGATGCCCAGGAAGCTCAGGGACGCCTCGAAGATGATGACGCTGCCCACTTGGAGGGTGGAGATGACTAATATGGTGTTAACGACCTGGGGGAGGATATGGTTGAGCATGATACGCAGCTCGCTGGCCCCAGCTACCTTGGCCAGGGCCACGAAGTCCCGCGACTTCACGCTCAGGACCTCCGCCCGGATGATGCGGGCGTAGCCGGCCCAGCCGGTGACGATGATGATGATTAGGATGCTCTTCATGCCTGGGCCCAGGACCGGGATAAGGGCCAGCGCCAGCAAGATCGTCGGGAAAGCCAGGTAGACATCCACCACCCGCTGGATGAGCGTATCCACTCCGCGGCCCATGTAGCCCGATATCAGCCCCAGGGTGACGCCGATGGCGATATGGCCCGGGATGCCCACCGCGATCACTATGAGGGAGACCCGGGCGCCCAGGATCAGCCGACTGAACATGTCGCGCCCCAGGTTGTCCGTCCCCAGCAGAAAGTTGGTCGAGCCGCCCTCCTGCCAGAATGGCGGGCGATAAGTGCTCCGCAGGTTAGGCAGTCCGGGGTCGTAGGGTGAAAAGACGCTGCCGAAGACCGCCACAATCATGAATACGACGATGATAAACATGGGTATATAGGGCACCTGCATCAGGCTGCTGAACCTGAAGCGACGGCGAGCTACGGGGAGGCTAGGGGCAACAGCCGCCTGGGTGCGTCCGCCGGCGAACAGGTTCTTCATGTGTAGCGTATCCTCGGGTCAAGGTACGCGTAGAGGACGTCCACGACCAGGTTCACGGTGATAAACAGGAAAGACCCCATCAGGACTATGAATTGGACCATGGCATAGTCACGGGCGAAGACCGCCTCCACAGCCAGACGGCCCAACCCAGGCCAGGAGAAGACGGTCTCGGTGACCACCGCCCCCAACATCAGCCCCACCATCTGGAGGCCAGCAAGGGTCAGCACCGGGAGGGCCGCGTTCTTGAGAGCGTGGCGCCAGAGCACCGTCCGCTCCGGCACCCCCTTGGCCCGTAGCATCTTGACGAAGTCCGAGTCGAGGACGTTCAGCATTGAGGATCGGGTCAGCCTGGTGATGGCCGCCATCCCGAAGATGCCCAGGGTGAAGGCCGGAAGAATGAGGTTGCGGAAGTCTCCTCGGCCGCCCGCGGGCAGCACGTGCCAAACCACGGCGAAGAGGATGATGAGCATCAGGCCGATCCAGAAGGTGGGGGCCGACTGGCCGAAGAGGGCGAAGGCCTTGCCGAAGGTATCGAAGGCCTTGCCCCGGTATACGGCGGAATAGACCCCTACTGGGATAGCTACGCCCAGGATGATGATACCGCTCAGCCACACCAGTTGCAGGGTGGCGAGCAGGCGGGGGAAGGCCACCTCCTGCACGGGGCTGCCCCAGCGCATCGACTTCCCGAAGTCGCCCTGGACTATACCTGACAGATAGACCCCGTACTGGACGTAAACTGGCTTGTCCAGCCCCAGCCGTTTGCGGACGTACTCCACATCGTCAGCCCGGGCGTCTATGGGCACAAAGAGGGACACGGGGTCCACGCCGGTGCGGCCCAGGAAGAATACCACGGTCACCACCGCGAACATGCTGATGAAGCCGAAGAAGATGCGCCGGATGATGTAGTTGGCCATCCCCTTATGTCCTTGCCCCGAGCGTAGGGGCACCGCGGAGCGGTGGCTAGCCTCTCACTCCCCAGGTGGGTGAGTGAGCCCTGGCTGGGCGGTTTCCTGGGAACCGCCCCCATGATACCCCTATTGTCCAGAGGGCTGCCTTCTGCGGGCGTCAATGCCCAGCGACCCTGCAAAGCATACGTCGGCCAGGGGTAGCCCGGTCTTATGAAGGGCACTCTCTTCACGCGCACGGGAGATGCGATGCGCTGTGAACGGATGCCCGGCATCACGTCCCTGGCAACGCCCCCTGAACGAGTACACTGGCTTGACATAGCAAGACGCCGCCACGTATAATCAGGCGTTGTCGCCCTTTGAAAAGCTAACTTTGTGCTAGGATGGGGAGCAGTAAGGCCGCCGATGCCTCCAGAGAGCCGGGGTGCGGTGTAAGCCCGGCGGCTCAGGCGCCCTGAACTCGCCCCAGAGCCATCGCTCCCGAGGGGAACGCTCGCGGTTGGTGTGAGCAGCCGCAGGATGAAGGGCCCCCACCCGGGAGTGGCGGTTTGCGCTCGTTAACGCGCCAGAGGTGTCCCCCGCGCAAGTGGGGGGAAGCAGGGTGGCATCGCGGGAATCGTTTCCGTCCCTCAAGGGGGACGGTTTTTTTGTTTCTCAGAGGCCAGACCAGAGGGCCGATTTAGAAGAAGGAGCAGCCGATGAAGATGCGTGGCGCTGACATTATATGTGAATGCCTCTTGGCCGAGGGGGTAGACTTGTGTTTCGGCCATCCGGGAGGGGCGATCTTGCCCTTCTACGATGGCCTGCACAAGTACCGTGACCGGATCAAGCATATCCTGGTCCGCCACGAGCAGGGGGGCGCCCATGCCGCCGACGGCTATGCCCGGGCGACGGGTAAGGTCGGCGTCTGCATCGCCACCTCGGGGCCAGGCGCCACCAACCTGGTCACCGGCCTTGCCACCGCCCATATGGACTCGGTGCCAATCGTCGCCATCACCGGCCAGGTGCCGCGCCCTCTCATCGGCTCCGACGCCTTCCAAGAGGGCGACACCACCGGCATCACCATACCGGTGACGAAGCACAACTACCTGGTGATGAGCGCCGCCGACATACCCCAGACCGTCGCCGAGGCCTTCTTCCTGGCCCGCAGCGGCCGGCCCGGCCCCGTCCTCATCGACATCCCCCGGGATGTGCAGCAGGAGGAGGCTAACTTCGAAGGCTACCCTCGCCAGGTGCAAATTCGCGGCTACAAGCCCCCGGCCAAGGGGCACCCAGTCCAGATAAAGAAGGCGGCCAAGCTGATGAACGAGTCCAAGCGGCCCCTCATCATCGCCGGCCACGGCGTCATCATCTCCGGGGCGCACCAGGAGCTGCGCGCCTGCGCCGAGAAGGCCCAGATCCCGGTCATCAACACCCTCTTGGGGCTGGGGAACTTCCCTCGCAACCATGTCCTCAGCGTGGGCATGATGGGCATGCACGGCATGGCCTGGGCGAACCTAGCGGTCGGCGAGGCCGACCTGATCATAGGCGTGGGCATCCGCTTCGACGACCGCATCACCGGCCGCCTGTCCGACTTCGCCAAGAAGGCCAAGATCGTACACATAGACGTGGACCCGGCGGAGATCGGCAAGAACGTGAAGACCGATGTGCCCGTGGTGGGCGACGTAAAGCAGGTGCTGGAGGCCCTGCTCCAGGAGATCGAGTCCAACACCCATCTGCCCTGGCTGGAGCAGCTGGACCAGTGGAAAAAGGAGCATCCCTCGGTTCGAGTCCATGACGAGCCGGGCAAGCTGCTGCCCCAGCAGGTGTTGAAGGTCCTCAACGAGTTCACGCAGGGCAACGATATCTATGTCACCGGGGTGGGACAACACCAGATGTGGGCGGCCCAGTTCATCCTCTCCTCGCGGGCGAACAACTTCATCTCCTCCGGCGGTCTGGGGACGATGGGCTTTGAGCTGCCGGCCGCCATGGGGGCCCAGCTGGGCATGCCCCAAGACACAGTCTGGTGTATCGCCGGCGACGGCGGCTTCCAGATGACCATCCAGGAGCTGGCGACGATAGCCGAGCACCACGTGCCGGTGAAGATCGCCCTTATCAACAACATGTATCTGGGCATGGTGCGCCAGTGGCAGGAGCTTTTCTACGGCCGCCGCTTCAGCGCGGTGGAGTTCGCCCCCTCCCAGGCGGCGCCGGAGCTGCGCCGGGCAGCCGTCCAAAACAGGGAGAGCTTCTGGCCCGACTACGTCAAGATCTGCGAGGGCTACGGCATCCCCGGCATCAGGGTGACGAAGCTCAGTGAGGTGGAGTCGGCCCTGCAGCGGGCCAAGGGGCACAACGGGCCCTTCCTGATCGACTTCATAGTGGAGCAACAGGAGAACGTCTACCCCATGGTCCCACCCGGCGCCTCCCTGGCCGAGACCATCGAGGACCCCCGAGACAGCAAGGTGCCGGTAGCATCGCGCACCAGCGGCCAGCCGCCCATGGGGGGTGGGGTATGATGGCACCGGCGCTGGAGAGCCCAAGCATGAACAACGAGGTCAAGCACCACACGCTCATCGCCCTGGTGGAGAACAAGCCAGGAGTCCTGAACCGGGTCGCCAGCCTGTTCCGGCGCCGGGGCTTCAACATCGAGAGCGTCGCCGTAGGCCCTAGCGAGGAGCCGGGCCTGTCGCGCATGACCATCGTGGTGGACGGCACCCGCACCAACGTGGACCAGGTGGCCAAGCAGCTCTACAAGCTCGTCGACGTGGTCAAAATCAGCGATATCACCGGCCCCGACGTCGTGGGCCGGGAATTGGCCCTGGCGCGAGTCCTGTGCAATGGGGCCAACCGCAGCGAGGTGATGCAGGTCGCCGACATCTTCCGCGCCGGCATCGTGGACGTCTCCCACGACTCCGTCATCATCGAGATCACAGGCGACCCGGAGAAGATCGAATCCTTCTTGGAGCTGGTCCGCCCCTTCGGCCTCAAAGAGGTAGCCCGCACCGGCCGGGTGGCGTTGCCCCGGGGCCTGGGGCCGGACGCCGATATCACCTACGATGAGAAGGGAATCGATGCCTCCCAACTGGAGCGCGTCCAGGGCAACAGGCCCCCCGTTACCGGCAAGGGGGCCCGCCTAGGTCCCTGGTAGGGAGGCAGCTCTGGCTCGACCAAGTTGCCACAAGCAGCTTAGTATTCCGCTCATCCTGAGCTTGTCGAAGGATGAGCCTGTTAGAGGATAAGCTGGGGATTCGGGGAACCAGCTTCTGTAAAAGCGGGCACTGAAAGGATAACCGATGGCCAAGCTCTATTACGATAGCGACGCCGACCTGGCCTTGATCAAGAACAAGACCGTGGGCGTGATCGGCTACGGCTCCCAGGGCCACGCCCATGCCCTGAACCTGAAGGAAAGCGGCATCCGCGTCCTGGTAGGGCTTTACCAGGGCTCCAAGGGGTGGAAGCTGGCGGAGGCCGAGGGCCTGAAGGTCGCCACGGTGGCGGAGGTGGCCCGCGAGGCGGACATCATAATGATCCTCCTGCCCGACCAGACCCACCGCGCCGTATACGAAGAGTCCATCAAGCCCCACCTGACCAAGGGCAAGACCCTGATGTTCGCGCATGGCTTCAACATCCACTTCAAGCAGATACTGCCCCCCGACAGCGTGGACGTAAGCATGATCGCTCCCAAGGCCCCGGGGCACCGCATGCGCGAGGTCTTCAAGCAGGGCTTGGGCGTGCCCTCCCTGGTGGCCGTGCACCAGGACGCGTCTGGCAAAGCCAAGGCCCAGGCCCTGGCCTACGCCAAGGGCATAGGCAGCACCCGCGCCGGGGTGTTGGAGACTACCTTCGCCGAGGAGACGGAGACCGATCTCTTCGGCGAGCAGACCGTCCTCTGCGGCGGCATCACCTCCCTAATCAAGGCGGGCTTCGAAACCCTGGTGGAGGCCGGCTATCAGCCGGAGTCTGCCTACTTCGAGTGCATGCACGAGATGAAGCTGATCGTGGACCTGATGTACAAGGGCGGGATGGGCTATATGCGCTACAGCATCAGCGATACCGCCGAGTACGGCGACTACAGCCGCGGCCCCCGCGTGATCGGCCCCGAGGTGAAGGCCCGCATGAAGGAGATCCTGGGCGAAATCCAGAGCGGACAGTTCGCCTCCGAGTGGCTCCAGGAGAACCTGGCTGGGCGCGCGCGCTTCCTGACCGAACGGGAGAAGGCGGCCGGCCACCAGATCGAGAAGGTAGGCAAGGAGCTGCGGGACATGATGCCCTGGCTCAAGGACGCCACCTAAGCGGCATTGGACAGGGCTGGGGTTAGGTTCAGGTTTCGTGAATAAGATCGAACCCATCGCGGGAGGTGCCTTCGCTGGTCCGGCCCTAAGCCGGGCCGCGCCGCTCCGCCTCGCCCTGTTCCGGCCCTTCGTCCCGACAGGTCGGGAGGGAAGGGCTGGAACACAGGGATAGGCTAGAGAGGGCAGCAGGAGGTACCTTCATGGCAGAGCGAGTCCTGATCTTTGACACCACCATGCGAGATGGGGAGCAGTCCCCCGGCGCCACCATGACCGCCGACGACAAGGTGGAGATCGCCCAGGCCCTGGACCGGCTGGGCGTGGACATCATCGAGGCCGGCTTCCCCTTCAGCTCGCCGGGCGACTTCCAGGCCGTCCAGCGCGTGGCCAAGGCCGTGCGGCGTCCCATCATCGCCGGCCTAGCCCACGCCAACCCCCAGGCCGTGGACGCCTGCTGCGAGGCCGTCCGGGCGGCGGAGCGCCCCCGCTGCCACATCTTCCTGAGCAGCTCCGACGTCCATCTGCTGTACCAGCTCAAAAAGGGGCCGGAGGAGATCCTGGTGCAGGCCACTGAAATGGTGGCGCGGGCCAAGAAGAAGCTCTCTGATGTAGAGTTCAGCCCCATGGACGCCACCCGCACCCAGCGCGACTACCTGGTGCGGGTGCTCAGCTCCGTCATCGCCGCCGGGGCCACCACCGTCAACATCCCCGATACCGTGGGCTACACCACGCCCGACGAGTTCTACGACCTGATTCGCTACTGCTTCGAGCACGTGAAGGGCATAGAGAAAGTCACGGTCTCGGTGCACTGCCATAACGACCTGGGCCTTTCGGTGCCCAACAGCCTGGCGGCGATCCGCGCCGGGGCGCGCCAGGTGGAGTGCACCATCAACGGCATCGGCGAGCGCGCGGGCAACGCCTCCCTGGAGGAGATCGTGATGGTCTTGCGCACCCGCCACGACCTCTACGGAGTCGAGACGGGCATCGACGCCACCAAGCTCTATCCCACCTCACGGCTGGTCAGCGATATCACCGGCATGGTCGTGCAGCCCAACAAGGCCATCGTGGGGGCGAACGCCTTCCGCCACGAGTCTGGTATCCACCAAGACGGCATCATCAAGAATCCCATCACCTATGAGATCATGGACCCGGCCTCGGTGGGGCGCTCCGACCGGGAGCTGTACCTGGGCAAGCTCTCGGGCCGGGCCGCCGTCCGCAAGCGCCTGACTGAGCTGGGCTTTAGCCTGAATGACGAAGAGGTGAATAAGTTCTTCGCCGAGTTCAAGAAGCTGGCGGACACCAAGAAACAGGTCACGGACCAAGACCTGGAGGCCCTCCTCGGCCAGGAGCGTCGGGAGGAGCACGGCCTCTACCAACTGGAGAACTTGCAGGTGGTGTGTGGCAGCGACCGGGTCCGCCGCCAGGCCTCGGTGACCCTGGTGGACCGCGACGGCAAGCGCCTCCACCGGGTGGCGCAGGGCAACGGCCCCGTGGCCGCGGCCTTCGCCGCCATTACCCAGGCAGTGGGCATCCGGCCGGAGCCAGAGGTCCTGGACTACACCGTCAAGTCCATCACCGGCTCGGTCGAGGCCCAGGGCGATGTGACGGTGCAGCTGCGGGCCGGCGACACCGTGGTCAACGGCCGCGGCGTCTCCACGGATGTCATCGAGGCCTCGGCCAAGGCCTACATCAACGCCATTAACCGGCTGCTGGAAGCCCCAGCGGCAGCGAAGGTCTAGGCGCCCGTGCCCAAGTCCTACCGCCTTCTCCATCTCCAGGCGATATGCGGCAGCGGCGAGGTCTTCCGCACCGCCTCGGTGACGCTGGAGAGCAGCGACGGCCGGCGCCTAGACGGCTTCGCCGAGGGCGACGGCCCCGTGGACGCCGTCTATCATGCCATCAACGAGGCGGTGCTGGCCGACGCCGGACTCCCCAGCAGGTCCGTGCGCCTGGCGGAATTCGTCATCAAGATCGAGGGCAAGGGCACAGCGGCGAAGGGCAAGGCCATCATCGCCATCGAGAGCAATGGCCGCGAGCTCTACGGCACCGGCCTCTCCACCGACATCGTGGAGGCTAGCGCCCTGGCCTACGTGAGTGCCCTCAACCATCTGCTAGCCGAGCGGAAGGGCAAGAAGGGTCGGCCGGGCTAGTTAGTGTAAACTAGTGCCGCACCGGAGTAGGTGCATCAGTATAGAAGGATCGCTATGCCCCCCAAGACGCTCTTCGAGAAGATCTGGGACGCCCACGTGGTCCACCACGAGCCGGGCCAGGATGCCATCCTCTACGTAGACCTGCACCTGGTGCACGAGGTCACCTCCCCCCAGGCCTTCGATGGTCTGCGCCTATCCGGGCGCAAGGTGCGCCGCCCGGACTTGACGGTTGTCACCGTGGACCACAACGTGCCCACCTCGGACCGCAGCCTGCCCATCGCCGATGAGATCTCGCGCCGGCAGATAGAGGCCATGCAGCGCAACGCTCGGGAGTTCGGCCTCCCCTTCTATGACATCACCAGCCCGGACCAGGGCATCGTGCACATCATCGGCCCTCAACTCGGCTACACCCAGCCCGGCATGGTCATCGTCTGCGGCGATAGCCATACCTCTACCCACGGGGCCTTCGGCGCCATCGCCATCGGCGTCGGCACCAGCCAGGTGGAGCATGTCCTGGCCGCCCAGTGCTTGGCGCAGGCGCAGCTCAAGACCATGGAGCTGCGGGTCAATGGCGCCCTGCCCCGCGGCGTCGCAGCCAAGGACCTGATCCTGGGCATCATCGGCCGCATCGGGGTGGATGGCGCTCGGGGCTACGCCGTGGAGTACACGGGCGCCGCCATCCGCGCCCTCTCCATGGAGGGGCGCATGACCGTGTGCAACATGTCCATCGAGGCCGGCGCCCGCATCGGCATGATCGCTCCCGACGAGACCACCTTCCAGTACCTCAACGGACGCCGCTACGCTCCCAAGGGAGCGGCGTGGGACCAGGCGCTGGCCCGCTGGCGCCGGCTCCCCTCGGATCCTGGCGCCGTCTACGACCGCCTGGTGGAGATAGACGCGACCAACATGGAGCCCTACGTCACCTGGGGCACCAACCCAGGCATGGTGGCGCCGGTGACCGGGAAGGTCCCCACGCTTGCCTCCTTCGATTCGGCGACGGAGCGCGAGGCGGTGGGGCGAGCGCTGGAGTACATGGCCCTGAAACCCGGCACCCCCATCCGGGAGATCGCTTTAGACAGGGTCTTCATCGGCTCCTGCACCAACTCCCGCATTGAGGACCTGCGGGCCGCCGCCGCCGTGGCCAAAGGCCAGCGCGTGAACCCCAAGGTCTACGCCATGGTGGTGCCCGGTTCCACGGCGATAAAACTTCAGGCCGAGGCCGAGGGGCTGGACCGCATCTTCAAGGAAGCCGGCTTCGACTGGCGCGAGGCGGGCTGCTCCATGTGTCTGGGAATGAACCCCGACATCCTCAAGCCGGGGGAGCGCTGCGCCGCCACCTCCAACCGTAACTTCGAAGGGCGCCAGGGCAAGGGCGGACGCACACACCTGGTGAGCCCGCCCATGGCCGCCGCCGCCGCCATCGCGGGCCACTTCGTGGACATACGGGACTGGAAGTAGAGGTCTACTTTATGCCAGCCATGCAACCGTTCACCGTGCTCACGAGCATCGTAGCGCCCCTGGACCACACCTCCAGGGCGTTGACGTTAAACCGCTTTGACGTTACGATCACACCATGACTGACATCCTCAAGAGAGCAACCGTCTATTTTGACCCCCAGCTTCACAGGGCGCTGCGGCTGAAGGCCGCCGAGACCGAGAGGAGCATCTCCGCCCTGGTCAACGAGGCCGTGGGGCAGAGCCTGGCGGAGGACGCTGAGGACCTAGCTGCCTTCGACGAGAGGGCCGCCGAGCAGCGGCACCCCTTCGAAGAGGCCGTCAGAGAGCTGAAGCGGCGTGGCAAGCTATAGCGTCGTTATCGCTGACTCCGCGCTCAAGGAGCTGACACGAATCCCCAAACGCTATCGGGCAAGGGTCGTTCGACGTATCGGAGGGTTGGCGCAAGACCCGCGTCCGCCCGGGTGCCAGAAGCTAAGTGAACAAGGCCGCTACCGTTTGCGCCAGGGACCATACCGAGTCGTATACCAGGTACTTGACGATACTCACACCGTCGACATCGTGAAGGTTGGACACCGTCGGGAGATATACCGCTGACGCGAGGAGCACTATGCAACCTTTCACCGCGGTCACAGGCATCGTAGCGCCCCTGGACCGGGCCAATGTAGACACTGACTCGATCTGTCCCGCCCAGTTCCTGAAGCGCATCGAGCGCACCGGCTACGCCGATACCCTGTTCCACAGCTGGCGGTTGCTGCCGGACGGCAGCCCCAATCCCGCCTTCGAGCTCAACGCCCCTCGATACCAGGGGGCCTCTATATTGGTGACGGGGCGCAACTTCGGCTGCGGCTCCTCCCGCGAGCACGCGGTGTGGGCGTTGCACGACCATGGATACCGGGCCATCATCGCCCTTGGCTTCGCCGAGATCTTCCACAAGAACTGCTTCGAGAACGGACTCTGTCCCGTGCACCTGCCGGAGGAGCGGGTGGCGGAGATCATGGCCAGGGCCAAGAGTACGCCTGGGTACCGGCTGACCGTGGACCTGGAGCGCTGCGAGGTTAGCGACGGGCAGGGCATACGTCTGCCCTTCGTGACCCACCTGGACCCTAAGACCCATGCCTTCCGACGGCACTGTCTCCTCAAGGGCCTGGACGAGATCGGCCTTACCCTGCAGCACGAGGACAAGATCGTGGCCTACGAGCGTCGCCGGGGGGACTCCGTCGTCAACGTGCTCTAGAGGTGGCTGGGGCGCTTCGTTGTCTGTCATAGGCACAACCGAGCAAGGAGGACATGCCCAGCTTATGAAGCCGCTGATGCAGTTTGCCGCGACCATGGACCGGGTCAACCGCCAGCTCCTCGACCTCCTGGGGGTGGACTTCACACCCAAGATGGTCCTCATCTTCACCAGGCCGCCGGGAGGCAAGAGCCGTCTGGACGTGGCCTGCGAGGGCAAGGGCGCCGACGGGCGCCCTCCCCAGCGCAACATCTTTGTGGACCCCGGCAGTGGAGAGAAGCGATACTGGGCCTCGGCGCGGCCCGAGGGCGCGGAGCCCCTGGGATGCCACTTCTCCCTGCCGCCAGGGGCCGACGAGAGCGATCCCGACAACTTCCGCTGCCTGGGTGCCATCGGCGGGCAGCCCAGCAAACCCCTCCGGGTGGATATGGAGCTGCGCAACGGCGAGCGGGTGGTGGAGCTGCGCTGCAAGTGCTAGCGTGGCCGGGGGGTATCCGGCCGGGCGAAGGCCGCCTACATCTCCCCTAGCCCTACATGTCGTGGAAAGGACACCGTGGAATACAAGATCGCAGTCCTGGCCGGCGACGGCATCGGACCAGAGGTGATCGCCCAGGGGCTAAGGCTCCTCGAGGCCGTGGGCGCCCGCTACGGCCACCACTTCCACTGCCAGGCGGCTACCGTGGGCGGCGCCGCCATAGACCTGACGGGCCGGGCCATCGACCCGGCCACCCTGGAGCTCTGTGCCAGCGGCGACGCCGTGCTCTTCGGCGCCGTGGGCGGGCCGAAGTGGGACGATCCCAAAGCCAGGGTGCGCCCCGAGGACGCTATCCTGGCCCTGCGCAAGGAGCTCAAGCTCTACGCCAACCTACGGCCGGTGAAGGTCCACGCACCCCTCCTGGACGCCTCGCCCATCAAGGCCGAGCGCCTGAAGGGCGTGGACATGGTGGTGGTGCGGGAGCTGACGGGTGGGCTCTACTTCGGCAAGCCCAAGAAGCGCTGGCAGACCAGCCGCGGCTGGCGGGCCGTGGACACCCTGGCCTACAGCCAGCCGGAGGTGGACCGCATCCTGCGCGTGGGGTTTCGGCTGGCCCAAGGGCGGCGCAAGAAGCTGACCTCCGTGGACAAGGCGAACATCCTGGAAACGGGGCGCCTCTGGCGCCAGCGCGCCCAAGAGCTGGCGGCGGAGTTCCCCGATGTGGCCCTGGAACACATGCTGGTGGACACGGCCGCCATGCAGCTCATCCGCGAGCCCGCCCGCTTCGACGTGGTTGTCACCGAGAACACCTTCGGCGACATCCTCACCGATGAGGTGGCGGTGCTGGCAGGGTCCATGGGCATGCTGCCCTCCGCCAGTCTGGGCGCCCGCTCGCTGCCCGGTGTCGAGGGTGGACCAAAGCGACTGTTCGGCCTCTACGAGCCCATCCACGGCAGCGCCCCGGACATCGCGGGGCAGAACAAGGCCAACCCCCTGGCCACCTTCCTCAGCCTGGCCCTGCTCCTACGCTACTCCTGTGGCCTGGAGGTGGAGTCGGCGGTGGTGGAGGGCGTGGTGGAGGAGCTGCTGCGGGCGGGCTATCGCACGGGGGACATCGCGGCGCCCGACTCCAGGGTGGTCGGCACCCGGGAGATGGGCGACCTGGCCGTCCGCGCCCTCAAGGCCTCGCCATCCCCTGTTACCCCTAGGGATTGACTCTACCGAGAGGCGCACCCGCCGCTGCGAGGGCGGGCCCAACGCACCGTGCAGGCCACGGCATGTTCTTCAGGCTTGCTAACTAGCGTGGTGCTGAAAACTCGCACGAACCATCCCCCTAGCCCCCTTCCCTTCCTGGAAGGGGGTGTTTGAACCTGGGGGACACCCCAACTCCCCTGCCATCCGCCTAGGCGGACGCACCTCTGGACTCCCCGTTTTTGATCAGCCTGCTAGGATCGCCGGTCACCGGTTCTTAAACTGGGGCGTCCGCTTCTCGAAGAACCCTCTGACCGCCTCGGCGCAGTCCTGGGTGCTGGCCGTCAGAATTTGTTGGCGGTCCTCCATGGCGATGGCCGCTTCCAGGCTCCCCGCGTCAACGTTGTAGTTCAACGCCTCCTTGGTGAGCACCACCGCCAAGGGCGCGTTGGCCACTATCTCCTGCGCCATCTGACGCCCGGCGTCCTGCAGCTGGTCGTCCGGCACCACCTGAGACACCAGGCCACTGGAGAGAGAGCGCTTGGCATCGATGAACTTTCCGGTCAGCAGCAGCTCGGAGGCGAGCGACAGGCCCACGAGGCGCGGCAACATATAGCTGCAACCTATGTCGCAGGCGCTCAGGCCGATGCGGATGAAGGCGGCGTTCATGCGCGCCGATTCGCCGGCAATCCTGACGTCAGCAGCGAGGACCAGCGCGAAGCCGCCTCCGCTAGCGGCGCCCTGCACACAAGCCACGAAGGGTTGGGGCAGACGGCGCATCTTCACTATCAGCCAGCTTATGCTGCGCTGGAAACGCAGGTACTTTGGTATCGTATTGGTCTGCTCCGACCGGTTCTCCTTCAAGTCCAGACCGGCACAGAAGTGCCGTCCCGCCCCGCGCATGACCACCACCCGCGTCTCCCGATCTTCGCCCAGTCCGTCCAGACAGTCATGCAGCTCGTCGATCATACGTAGGTTCATGGAGTTCAGCGCCGCGGGGCGATTCAGGGTTAGCCAAAGAATGGGGCCCTCCCGCTCCAACGCCAGAGTCTGGTATTCGCCGGCCATGTGTCCTCCTTTCGCCTTAACCGCGCGCCCAGTCTACACCCTTGGGCAACCGCCCTTCGGCTTGCCCGCTTTTATTTGACCGGCCGACCTGCTAAGGCGAGCTCAAATGGTGCCGCTCCTGTCGGATTGTGTTGCGAAGGTTGATGTTCCTCGGCTTGCCACCCCAATTGAACTAGCCCGTTTGCGCTAGAGTGATCAGAGCCTCTATCGTCCTGACCATCACCTACCTGGGCATCGCCTTCACCCGCCTCCCCGGCGTCAACATCGACCGCCCCTCCGCTGCCTTCACCGGCGCGGTCTTGATGGTCCTCCTGGGCGTGCTTACCTTCCCCCAGGCCGTCGGCGCCATCGACTTCAACACCATAGCCCTGCTGCTGGGAATGATGGTCCTCATCTCCGCCCTCCGCCAGGCAGGGTTCTTCGACCTTCTGGCCCGGCGCTCCCTGTCTTACGCCCAGACGCCGACGAGGCTGCTGGTGGTGGTCGGCGTCGCCACCGGCGTCTTCAGCGCCTTCCTAGTGAACGATGTGGTGGTGCTCCTCTTCACGCCGGTGGTAATCCAGGCCTGCCGGAGGATGCGCCTGAACCCGGTGCCATTTTTGCTGGCGGAGGCGATGGCCAGCAACATCGGCAGCACCGCCACCGTCGTGGGGAACCCCCAGAACATGCTCATCGGAATCCGCTCGGGGATCTCCTTCAGCCGCTTCTTCACCCACCTGGCCCCCATCGCTGCCCTCTCCCTACTCGTGCTCATCGCCGTGCTGTGGCTCTTCTACCGGCGGCAGTTCCAGGCCTGGCGAGCGGGCACGGCCGACCCCGTGTTAGAGGCTGGCGCGCGCCCCGACGGACGCTCCCTCCGCACCCTGGTGCCGCTCCTAGTGGTGACGCTGATCCTCTTTTTCCTCAGCTCCTTCATCGGCCTCCAGGTCCCCCTCATCGCCCTGGGGATCGCGGCCGCTGTCTTGCTCCTGGCACGCGTCAGGCCGTCGGAGGTCATTCGTGGGGTGGACTGGGTGCTGCTCCTGTTCTTCGCCGGGCTCTTCATCGTCATCGAGGGCGCGCGCCAGGCCGGCGTGCTGGAGTTCCTGCTGCAACGGATCACCCTAGAGCCCAACCTGGGTGGCATTTTCTCCGTGAACGTATATAGCGCCCTCATCTCCCAGGTGGTCAGCAACGTCCCCTTGACGATTCTCATTATCCCCCTGATACAGCACGTGCCGAGCGACATGCTGTGGCTGAGCCTGGCCGCCGGCGCCACCCTAGGGGGTAATGCCACCCTCATAGGCGCGGTGTCCAACATCATCGTGGCCGAAGGGGCGGCGCGCGAGGGGGTGCGCTTGCCCTTTCTGGAGTTTCTGCGGGTGGGCCTGGTGGTCACGGCGCTCACGGTAGCCCTCGCCGTCGGTGGCCTTGCCCTCCAGCTATGGCTGGGGCTGGTGCGCTGAGAACGCCGCCGCGTTCCCCCAATGCTAAGGGCGTGAAGCCCTGTCACTTGAGTCCAAACTTGTCGGGACTCAGAGGTCCCAGAAAAGGGCCGGTTGCCAGACGGCAGTCAGGTGCTCCAGGGTGTGCTGATAGCTCTTTTGTAGCATCCAGCGGGCGCTGACGGCGGCGCCGTAGTAGGGGTGTAGACGGGCCGTGGTCCAGGCCTCGGCGGGCGCCTCCTCCAGCAGTCGGCGCTCCAGCTCCTTGACCCGCCCCAGGTCTGAAAGCAGCCCCGCTGATTCCTCCCGCCCCATGTAGGAGTCGTCCGCTCCCTGGTGAGCGAGGCGCAGGGGGGCGACATCGCCCGTCAGCAGGTATAGCAGGCTGGGCAAGGCGACGGTGCGCTCGTAGGACGCCACCTGAGCGAGTGGCGCAGGGCTGGCCACTCGCTCAGGTGGCGGGGCGGCGTTGCCGCCAGGCGCTCAGGCGGGAGCTGCGCCAGCGCCCACTCCCACTCGGCGACTCCTGCTGTGAGCCAGGCCAGCAAGCGGATGCGGTCCTGGGAGGGTTGTTCAGAGGAGATCATCGCCAGGCGACGAGCGCCTAGTCGTCGTCGTATTCGACGGCGGTCTGGGGCTCCAGGGTGCCGCGGGGGCCTGTGGTCTTCAAGTAGGCCCGGTAGTTGCGGCGCGTCTCCTCGATGTGGTCGCCGCCGAACTTCTCCAGGAAGGCCGGCGCCAGCACCAGGGCCAGGAGCGCCTCGCCGATGACCCCCGCCGGTGGCACCTGGCAGATATCGCTGCGCTCGTAGTGGGCCTGCACCTCCTCGCCCGTCACCAGGTCCACCGAGGGGAGCGGGTTGGTCATGGTGGAGATGGGCTTTACCACCGCCCGCACCACCACCGGCTCGCCGTTGGTCATCCCGCCCTCGATGCCGCCGCCCCGGTTGGTGCGGTGCCGCCAGGCGCGCTCCCCCGGCTGCGCAGGCTCGATGATATCGTGGACGTCGCGGCCGTAGAGGCCGGCCACGGCGAAGCCCTGGCCCAGCTCCACTCCCTTCACCGCGTTCAAGCCCAGGAACATCTGCCCCACGAGGCCGTCGAGCTTGCGGTCCCACTGGGCGTGGCTTCCCAGGCCGATGGGGACGCCCTGGGCGCGGACCTCGAAGATACCTCCCACGGTGGTCCCCAGCTCCTTGGCCTTATCGATGGCGGCCATCATCCTCTTCTCGGCCTGGGGGTCAGTGCTACGCACGGGCGAGGCCTCCACCCGCTCCCAGTCGATGGGTTCTTCAAACCGCGCCTCTACGCCGCCGATGGCAATGGTGTGGCTGTGGATGGCGATGCCGAACTCCTCCAGGAAGCGGCGCGCCACCGCCCCGGCTGCCACCCGAGCCGCCGTCTCCCGCGCGCTGGCCCGCTCCAGGACCGGCCGGACGTCGTCGAGACTGTACTTGATGGTGCCAGCCAGGTCGGCGTGGCCGGGGCGCAGGCGCGTCACCTTCTCCACCGGCTGCTCCACCGGCGCGATGCTCATCTTCTCGGTCCAGTTGGCCCAGTCCTTGTTCCAGACCAGCAGGGCGATGGGCGAGCCCAGGGTGAGGCCGTGACGGACGCCGGAGAGGACCTCGGCCCGGTCCTGCTCGATCTGCATGCGGCCGCCGCGACCATACCCCTGCTGGCGGCGGATCAGGTCGCGCGCGATGTACTCTTCGGAAAGCGGCAGCCCGGCGGGGACGCCCTCGATGATGATGGACAGGCCGCGGCCGTGGGACTCGCCAGCGGTGAGGAAGCGGAACATCTAGGCCCGCTCTTGGGGGGAAGCAGGCCCGCCGGAGGGGGGCGAGTCCGTGGCCGCCGGGCCGGAGCGCGGCTCGGGCGCTGCCCCCTCGAAGCTGTGGGGGCCCAGCTCGGTGGCTATGGCGTCGAGGCGACGCCATAGCCACCACGAGATGGCGGTCAAGGCCAGCAGCGCCAGGATAATCTGCCAGGACATCGCTTTTCCTACCCCCAGGCACTATAGCATCGGCCTGGAACCAGGGTCAAACGCCGGCGATGGCGCTAACTAGACGTCACCCCCAGCGCCTTGCGGGCTGCCGCCAGCATGACGTCCTCGGGCGGCTGTCGCCCTGTCCATAGCTCAAACGCGGCTGCGCCCTGGTGTATGAGCATCGGCAGGCCCCCCAGGATACGCGCCCCAGCACGCTGCGCCTCCTTCAGCAGGGGCGTCAGCGGGGGATTGTAGACCAGGTCGCATACCAGGACCGCGCGGGGGATCAACTCCGCTGCCACGAGCGAGAGGCCCTCGGTGGGCCCGTGCGCGGTGCCGATGCTGGTGCAGTTGACCACCAGGTGACAGTACCAGAGCAGGGCCCCGATAGGCTCCGCCTCCCAGGGGATAACTTCCGTCTCCACCTCCAGGGAGGCGATCTCCCTGGCCAGCGACTCGGCCCTGCCCGGGGTACGGTTGGCTATGGCGATGCCCTTCGCCCCTGCCTGGGCCAGGGCGAAGGCGACGGCTCGGGCGGCGCCGCCTGCCCCCAACAGCAGCGCGCGGCGCTCCCGCGGGTCGAAGCCACCCTCCTCCTGGAGCGCTCGCAGGAAGCCCGCGCTGTCGGTGTTGTAGCCGGTGAGCCGCCCTCCAGAGTTGACGATGGTGTTGACGGCGCCGATACGCCGCGCCTGGGGCTCGATATCGTCCAGGAGCGCCAGCACGTCCTGCTTGTAAGGGACGGTGACGTTCGCGCCCAGCATGGCGGGCTCTCGCAGGCGGGCGACGCGGTCGGCAAGCCGCTCCAGCGGCGTCTCCCAGGCCTCGTAGCGGGCGGCGATGCCCAGGGCGTCGAAGGCGGCCTGCTGGAAGGCCGGCGAGACGCTATGGCCCAGGGGATAGCCGATGATGCCCGCGCGGTGAGTAGAGGTGTCCCTCATAGGACTCGGGGGGTCGTCGCCGCCCGCTGGCTGTCCAGGTACTCCTGGAGGATCACCGCCGCGGCGACGGCGTCCTCGCGCTGGCGGCGGCGCTTGCGCCCCACTCCGGCGCGGCGTAGCGCCTCCTGAGCGCCCTGGGTGCTGAAGCGCTCGTCGTGGGCCAGGATGGGCAGCGCTGTCCGGCGCCGCAGCCCGGCGGCGAAGGCCTCGACATCCCGTGCCTGGGCGCCCGGCCTTCCATCCGGCAACAGGGGCATGCCCACCAGGAAGGCTTCCGCGCCCGCCGACTGCGCCAGCTCCAGCAGGCGTTGCCAGTGGGCGCCCTGGGGCGAGCGCTGCACTACCTCCAAGGGCGTGGCGATGAGCCCCGTGGGGTCGCTGAGGGCGACGCCAATCCGCTTCTGGCCCACGTCCAGGGCGAGGATGCGCTTGAGACTCCGCTGGCCATCCACAGGCTAATGTCCTGGAGCCAGGTGGTCGCGCACCAGCCTCTCCACCAGTTGCAGCGCATCGTCCAGCTTGTCCTTGTCCTTGCCGCCGGCCTGGGCCATGTCCGGCCGGCCGCCTCCACCGCCACCGGCCACCGCCGCGACCGCTTTAAGTATCTCCCCGGCGTGGTATCCCCTGGCCACGAGGTCAGGGGTGATCACGGCCAGGAAATGGGGGCGGTCGTTGGCGATGGCGCCCAGGACGATGATGCCACTGCCCAGGCGGTCCCGCAGCCAGTCGCCCATCTGGCGCAGAGCCTCCGGTGAGCCGGCTGGCACCCGCGCGGCCACCACCTTCACGCCGTCCAGCTCCTGCACCTTGGCCAGGAGGCTATCCAGGGTGCTCCGGAGCAGCTCCCGCTCCAAACCGAGGGCGCGGCGGCGCTCTCTCTCCAGCTCCTCGGTCAGGGCGGCCACCCTCTCCGCCACCTGGTCGGGCCCGGTGCGGAGCTGCCGGGCGATGGCCTCCCAGGCGACAGCGCGCTGGCGCACCCCCTCGTAGGCGGCGCGCCCGGTGACCGCCTCCATGCGCCGTACCCCGGCGCCGATGGAGCTTTCGCTCATGATCTGGAACAGCCCGACCTGGCCGGTGGCGGCGCAGTGGGTGCCGCCGCAGAGCTCCTTGCTGAAGGCCCGCTCGCAGGGGGCATCGCCCGCGCCTGGCAGCTCGCATACCTCCACCACGCGCACCCGGTCGCCGTACTTCTCGCCGAAGAAGGCCAGGGCGCCCTCGGCCAGGGCGCCCACGTAGTCGGTCTCCCGCAGGTGGACGGCCAGGTCGGCCAGCACCTTTTCGTTCACCAGGGCCTCCACCCGGCCCAGCTCCTCGGGGCTCATGGGCGCCACGTGGTTGAAGTCGAAGCGCAGCCGGTCGGGGGCTACCAGGGAGCCAGCCTGGGCCACATGCTCGCCCAGGACCTGGCGCAGAGCAGCGTGGAGGAGATGGGTGGCCGTGTGATTGCGCATGATGTCGGCGCGGCTGACGCTGTCCACCCTGGCCACCACCTGGTCGCCCAGGCTCAGTCGCCCCATGACCACGGTGCCGCGGTGCAAGATAAGTCCGGCCCCCGGACGCTGGGTGTCGGCGACCTGCAGTACGCCCTGGGCGCCGGCGATCGCCCCCGCGTCCCCGACCTGGCCTCCGCCCTCGGGGTAGAAGGGCGTCTCCATCAGGACCGCCTCGACCTGCTCCCCTTCCGAGGCCGCCTCGACCGGTTGCCCGCCTGACAGGAGGGCGATCAGGGTGCTGTGGTGCTCCAGCGCCTGTCCCGAGCCTGTCCTGAGCCCTGTCGAAGGAGCCTCGTAGCCCACGAAGCGGGTGGGCGGCAGGCCCAGGGCTTGCAGGGCCTCGGCGGCGGCGGCGCCGGTGCCGAAGCGGCTGCCACTGGCGGCCCGGGTCCTTTCCCGCTGCGCCGCCAGCTCCCGTTCGAAGCCCTCGCGGTCCACGGATAGGCCGTGCTCGGCGGCCACGTCGGCGGTCACCTCGAAGGGGAAGCCGTAGGTATCGTGCAGGGCGAAGGCGGCTGCGCCTGGGATGGTCTTGGCCGTCCGCAAGACGTCGCTCAGGGTATCGACCAACGTGCTTTCGTCCTGGCCAGCCTGACTGGCCAAGAGACGGATTTCCTGGCAGGAGCCGTCCGCCAGGTCTTGAAGAGGCCCGCCGGTTTTATGACTGACCAAGAGCCTATCCAGGCGACCGCCAGGGGCCACGAAGCTTTGCAGATCGGGGTAGGTGCGCAGCCGCTTGGCCTCCTCCGTCAGCGTCTTGTGGAAAGGGATGATATCCCGCTCCACCAGGCGCAACCCCGTCTGGAGGGTCTGGTGGAACTGCTCCTCCTCCGTCCGCAGCACCCGCTGGACGAAGTCGCGGTTCTTGACCAGCTCTGGATAGAACGGGCCCAGCTTCGTCGTCACCGCCTCGGCCACCTGGCCCAGGAAGGGCTCCTTCAACCCCAGGGCGAGTCCGAAGCGCACGGCGCGGCGCAGGATGCGACGCAGGACGTAGCCCCGCCCGGTGTTGCTGGGCACGATGCCGTCGGCGATGAGGAAGGCCGCCGCGCGTGCGTGCTCCGCCACCACCCGGATGGCACGGTCGCGCTGGGGCTGGGCGCCATACTTGACGCGGGCGAGCTGGCAGACGCGGGTGATGAGGGGTTGAAACAGGTCGGTATCGTAGGCTGTGGGCACGCCCTGAAGCACCAGCGCCAGCCGCTCCAGGCCGGCCCCGGTGTCGATGTTCTTGCGGTCCAGGGGGCGACGGGTGCCGTCGGTGGCCTGATGGAACTGGGTGAAGACCAGGTTCCAGAGCTCCACGAAGCGGCCACAGGAGCAGGCCGGGCCGCAGTCGGCGGCGGGCTTGCCCAGGCGGCAGGGAGAGCCGAGGTCGTAATGCACCTCGCTGGAGGGCCCGCAAGGGCCGCTGTCGCCAGGAGGGCCCCAGAAGTTCTCGCTCTCTCCGTAGCGGCGCATGCGCTCCGCCGGCACGCCCTGGGCGCGCCACAGCTCCCAGGCCTCGTCGTCGTCCAGGTACACCGTCGCCCAGAGCCGCTCCCGGGGCAGGCCCAGAACCCGGGTCACGAACTCCCAGGCCCAGGCGATGGCCTCGCCTTTGAAATAGCTGCCCTGCTGACCGCCGATGCTGAAGTTGCCCAGCATCTCGAAGAGGGTGAGATGCTTGGGGTCCCCCACGGCTTCGATATCGGTGGTGCGAAAGCACTTCTGGACGCTGGTGAGCCGCGCCGAGGGCGCCGCCCGCTCACCGGTGAAATAGGGTTTGAACTGCACCATGCCCGCGCTCGTCAGCAGAAGGGTAGGATCGCCCTGCGGGACCAGGGAGGAGCTGGGGGCGCGCAGGTGCCCCCGCTCAGCGAAGAAGCTCAGAAAAGCCTCGCGTATCTGGTCACTCTGGAGAGGCGCCACTGCCATGCTCACACGCTCGCGGGGCTAGCGGGGCCGGAGCCCTGGGGCCCCTGCCCGCGACTGCTCTATCAAAAGAACGCCCCGAGGCCTCGGGGCGCATCCAGATTCTAGTGTAAAGCCAGAAGGAGGTCAACGCTCTGTCTTGTTGTAGCCCTTTGTCCTGCTTGACATAGTCCCAGAGCGGGGCTAGTCTCATATGCGGCGCTAGTGACTGGAGGGCCTCATGCCGAGCATCTACGAGCGGGAGTATTTCGAGCAGGAAGAGGCTGACGAGGTCGACCCCGCGGCCCAGGCGGAGCTGATCCGCAAGGCCCGCGAGGGCCGGCGCAAGGAGCTGGAGGCGAACAAAGAGG
>SHYM01000012.1 GCA_009692805.1 Dehalococcoidia bacterium
GCGGCACCCGCATCCAAGCCGGGACCAACGTGGGCCTAGGGCGTGACTACACCTTATTTGCCCTGGCCGACGGGGTGGTCAGATATGAATGGGGCAGCAGAGAGCACCGACGGGTAAGCGTCCTCTCCGCTCCAGCCTCCTAGCCTAGGGAGAGCAGCCACGAAGGACAAGATCCACCCCCAGTACATGGCCTGCCAGGTCGTCTGCGCCTGCGGCAACACCTTCACCACCGGCTCCACCAAGCCCCAACTGCGGACCGAGGTGTGCAGCCGCTGTCACCCCTTCTTCACGGGGGAGCAACGCCTGGTCGACACCGCCGGGAGGGTGGAGCGGTTCCGGCGCCGCTACAAGCTGCCCGGGGACGAAAAGGCCGGCAGCGAAAAGGCCGCCAGCGAAAAGGCGAGCGGCTGAGGCCGCTCCGCCTCTCCGTGTCCCCCCTCCCCCGGCAGGCTCGTGTCAGGCCCTTTTATTACGGTGGCCAGGCGGTCATTGAGGGCGTCCTTATGCGCGGCCGGCGCCACGTGGCCGTGGCGGTCAGGCGACCCGATGGCCAGATAGCTGTCCGCACCGAGCTCATCAACCCCCTTTACCTCGGCCGGCTACGCTCCCTGCCTCTCCTTCGGGGGGTGCTGGCCTTAGCCGAAATGCTCCTTATGGGTGCAGGAGCCCTTCTCTACTCCGCCAACGTCGCCATGGGCAAGGACGAGAGCAAGGCCTCGCCAGGCATGCTCTGGGGGCTGTTGGTACCCTCCCTCGCCCTCGGGATCGGCCTGTTTTTCCTGCTGCCGGTACTGCTGGTGTCGGCCCTCGACGCGTTTCTTGGGTCCGCCTGGCTGAGCAACCTCGTCGAGGGGGCGATCCGCCTAGCCCTGTTCCTGGGATACTTGTTGCTTATCTCCCGTGCGAAAGACGTGCGGCGAGTCCTCGCCTACCACGGCGCCGAGCATAAGACCATCCATGCCCACGAGGCAGGGGTGCCCTTGCAGGTCGCCGAGGTGCAGCGCTTCCGCACCGCCCACCCCCGCTGCGGCACCAGCTTCCTGCTGACGGTGATGGTGGTCTCGGTACTGGCCTTCGTCTTCCTGGGAGCGCCCCCCTTGTGGGCCCGCCTCCTCTCCCGGGTGCTCCTCATCCCCGTCATCGCGGGGGCCAGCTATGAGCTCCTGCGCCTGGCCGCTGCCGCCGAGGGCTACCGTCTGCTAGAATGGCTCCGGCAGCCGGGCTTGGCGCTGCAGGCGCTCACCACCAGGGAGCCAGCGGACGACCAGGTGGAGGTGGCGATCCGGGCCTTCACGGCGGTGGTGGAGGCGGATGCCGGGGCCCCGGCGGCGCCGGCCCTGCAACAGAGCTAGCGGGCCTAGCAAGCTGCTAAAAAAGGGAGTCCAGAGGGGCGTCCGCCTAGGGTGGATGTCAGGGTCTGGCGGGATCCCCGAGAGGTTTTCATCACCCGCCTAGGAGGAAGAGTGCGATGCCCGAGATCCCAGTCCTGAGCGGTGAGCGCTCCTACATGATGATCAACTGCCCCGAGTGCGGCTCCTACCTCACCGTCGGGGTCATCGCTTACCGCAAATTCGAGGGGCAGTTAAAGTGCGTCTTCTGCAAGGCCGTGATGCAGTTCAAGGTGGGGGAAAACCTCAGGGACCGCCACCTGGAGACCGTCAACTTCCAGCTCCTGCAGCCGGGTGACCCCTGGCGTAAGGAGCTAGCGCGCAAGCAGACGCAATCCCCCTGAGCCCACCCTTCGACAAGCTCAGGGCGAACGGCGTTCTTGCCCCGCTCATGGTGAGCTTGTCGAACCACCCGCTCGTCCTTCGACAGGCTCAGGATGAGCGGGGTGACCCCCTCGTATCCGTTCGTGGTGAGCCTGTCGAACCACCAGGCCCCGTTCCAAACGGTCGCCTCAGCCCAAGGCCTCCGCGGTGAGCGGGGTGAAGAAGCAGCTGCGGTTGCCCGTGTGGCAGGCGGGCCCCGTGGGCTCCACCTTCAAGAGGATGGCGTCACCGTCGCAGTCCAGGGCCAGGCTGCGGACGTTGAGGAAGTGGCCCGAGGTGGCGCCCTTGTGCCAGAGCTCCTGGCGGCTGCGGCTGTAGAACCAGGCCTGGCCCGAGGCCAGGGTGCGGCGCAGCGCCTCCTTGTCCATGTAGGCCAGCATCAGCACCTCGCCGCTCTGGACGTCCTGGGCGATGGCCGCCACCAGCCCCTTCTCGTCGAACGCAACCTCTAGCTTTTCAGGCATGGCGCTCCTCTACGGTCATTTCGCCATCATTATAGGGTAGGGGGACGGCGAGCCTGGCGACCAACGGCGTCGCCAGGCTCGCCCCTTGCGGCGGCGCCGCCCGCCTCCTAGGATGGATGCGCGATGCTCACCAAGCGGATCATCCCCTGCCTGGACGTGGACGGCGGTCGCGTGGTCAAGGGCGTCTCCTTCGTGGAACACCGCGACGCCGGCGACCCCGCGGCCCTGGCGGCCGCCTACAACGAGCAGGGCGCCGACGAGCTCATCTTTCTGGATATCACCGCCAGCGCCGACCAGCGCGACACCATGGTCAAGGTGGTGGAGGCGGTCTCCGAGCAGGTCTTCATCCCCCTGAGCGTGGGCGGGGGACTGCGTACCGTCGACGACATGTACCGCATGCTGCGGGCGGGCGCCGACAAGGTCGGCATCAACACCGCCGCCGTGGCGCGTCCCCAGCTCATCGCCGAGGGCGCGCGGCGCTTCGGCTCCCAGTGCATCGTTCTTTCGATAGACGCCAAGCGGGTGAGCGCCGGCGATCTGGCGCAAAAGGGCGATGGCGACCTGGCCCTGGACGCCTCCTCACGCTGGATGGTGAAGACCTACACGGGGCGCGGCGGAGGACGCCCCACGGGCATCGATGCCCTCAAATGGGCCCAGCGCGGGGTCCAGTTGGGCGCCGGCGAGATCCTGCTGAACAGCATCGATGAGGACGGCCGCCAGGCGGGCTACGACCTGGAGTTGCTGCGGACCGTATCCGACGCCGTCCCCGTGCCGGTCATCGCGTCCGGCGGCGCGGGCGAGCTGGAGCACCTGTATGAGGCGATCTCCCGCGGCCACGCCGATGCCGTCCTGGCCGCCAGCATCTTCCACTTCGGGAAGTTCACCATCCGCCAGGCCAAGGAGTACCTGCGGGAGCGCGGGGTGCCCGTGCGGCTGCCGGTCTAGGCGGCCTTCCAACGACCTGCATCCTTGAACCCCTCCCCTTTTGACAAATGAAGGCCGCCCGCCTAGAATTTGACGTAATCGAATATGTCGGTCCCCGGGTGGCCCCCCCACGAATCGGGGGAAGGCGGTGCAAGTCCGCCGCGGCCGTGCCACTGTAAGCGGGGAGCCATCCCGATTCTAGGCCACTGTCCCGACACGTCGGGATGGGAAGGCCCGGGAGGCTAGAGCCGCAAGCCATGAGACCTGCCGGGGGACGCGGAGTCTATTCTTCGCCCGAAAGAGGTGCTCCCATGTCTCCCGCGTCTCCTGTTTTTTCTCTCCTCCTCGATGTCGCCTTGGGCGCGCGCGCCTGAGCGCGTAAGTGGGGGGTTGACGGTGGGCCGCGGCCCTGGGCCAACCATCACGGCGTCCCCCGTCGTCCGCCGCTTGGCCGTGGCGCTGCCTCTCCTGACGCTCTTACTACTAGCGGTGTCCCTGCTGGCGCTGGCCAGCGGACCCGCCCGCCTCCCCTACGGCACCGCCGCATCTATCCTGCTGGACCGGGTGGGGTTACATACGGGCGTCCCCTACACCGAGGTCGCTCAGACGATCGTGGAGCAGGTACGGCTGCCCCGGGTGCTGGCGGCGGGACTGGTGGGGATGGCCCTGGCCATGGCCGGCGTCATCTTGCAGGCCCTCTTCCGCAACCCCTTGGCCGACCCCGCGGTGATCGGGGTATCCAGCGGCGGCGCCCTGGGAGCGGTCATCGCCATCGCCACCAACTTCCAGGCCCTCCATGTGCTAGCCCTGCCCGGGGCGGCGTTCCTGGGCTCCACGGGTGCGGGTCTGCTGGTGTTCGGCATCGCCGCCGCCGGGGGCCGCCTCTCTGTCCCCACCCTCCTCCTAGCCGGCATCGCCGTGGGCTCCTTCCTGGTGGCCTGCATCTCCGCCGTCCTCACCTTCACCCAGGAGCTCGACGCCGTCCGTCAGATCATCTTCTGGCTCGCCGGTGGGCTGGATGCCGCGTCCTGGACCCACGTGCGCATCGCCGCCCCTCTCATCCTAGGCGCCGCCCTGACCAGCCTCGCCTTCGCCCGAGGGATGAACCTGCTGCTCCTGGGTGAGGAGACTGCCCAGGGACTCGGTATGAGGTTAGGGGCTAACCGCGTCGCCCTGCTGGCCCTGGCTGGGCTGCTGACCGGGGTCGCAGTGGCGATCAGTGGCTCCATCGGCTTCATGGGGCTGGTGGTACCCCATGTCCTGCGCCTGCTGGTAGGCCCGGACCACCGGGTGCTGCTGCCCACCTGCGCCCTGGCAGGGGCGGCCTTTCTCATCCTGGCCGACATCCTGGCGCGGGTCGCCCTGCCCCCGGCGGAGCTCCGCGTCGGGATCATCACCGCCCTGGTGGGGGCGCCCTTCTTCTTGGTGCTGTTGCACCTGAACCGGCGCAAGCTGCGCTCCTGGTAGTTGCCACAAGGAACGGGAAAAGAGAGGCACGTGGCCGTGCACGAAAAGCCGGTCAGTGTAGCGGGAGCGCAGAGGACTGGCTGCCAGGAGCCTGCCCTGAGCGTAGCCGAAGGGCCGTGTTCAGGGGTGTCCCCTGAACATCGTTCCCTCCCCCGTCCTTGAAAGGAGGGGGACAGGAATGGCACGATGTCTCTTGAAGGCGAAGAGACTCTTTGAACGCGGTCTCGCACCAAAGTGGCTCCTGCCGGAACAGAGGGAGTGCAGAGTCCCGACGTGTCTGGACTCTGCCGGGGGCCGAAGGGGGTGTCCCCCTATCCCCTTCCTGGCCAGGAAGGGGATAGGGGGATGGTCGAGGGCCTCCTCAGGGGAGAGGTAGACCGAAGAGAACGAGACTTTTGGGTGCAAGGCTTTTGAACGCCACTTTTAGTGCACGTAAGGAGATTAGAGATGCACACCCGGAAAGTCCTGGCGCTGGCCACCCTGGCCTTGGCAGCGCTCGCCCTGAGCTGCGGAGGGGCCATCCAGCCCAGCCCCACGGCAGCGGCTACTAGCCCGGCGGCGACGCCTACGCCGAACCCCTGGGCGGCGATACCGCAGATTGTGGACCCTGCCAACCACGGCTGGCCCCGTGTGGTAAAGGGTGCGACCGGCCCCGTGGAGCTGAAGCGCAAGCCCGAGCGCATCCTCACCCTATCCCTGGGCCACGACGAGATGAGCCTCGCCTTGGTGCCCCCTAGCCGGCTGGCTGGCACCAGCGAGTTCGCCACCAACCCCGGTATCTCCAATATCGTGGAGAGGGCGCGAGGCATCCCCGCCCTGCCCCGTAACGCCGAGGCCGTCATCGCCGCCCGCCCGGACCTGGTAGTCGTCAGCCCTTTCAGCCGCAAAGAGCTGATCCAGCAACTCACCGATGCCGGTCTCCCGGTCTTCCAGACCGAGCGTCCGGCGAACCCGCTCTATTACGAGAGGGACCTTCTGCTCCTGGCCTACCTCTATGGCGAGGAGGAGAAGGCTCAGGGAGTGCTGCGAACCATCCGCGCCCGCCGCGAGCGGATCGATGCCGTGGTCGCGAAGAAGAGTCCGGGCGAGCGGCCTTCCGTGCTGGCCCTCTCCGGGGGCAACTTCACCGGCGGGCGTGGCACCACCAACGACGCCATCATCGAGGCTGCGGGGGGCCTCAACGCGGCCGCCCGCGCCGGCATCGACGGCTTTAAACAGCTCAGCCTGGAGATCATCCTTCAACTGGACCCCGACTACATCCTCACACCTGGCGATGACCCCGCCAATCCCCAGGTGCGCAACGAGCTCCTTCACCACCCCGCCCTCCAGGGACTGCGGGCCCTGAAGGAGCCTCAGGAACGCCTCCTGGCGGTCCCCAACCGCTACCTGAGCACCCTCTCGTTCTGGAACGTAAGGGGCATCGAGGAGCTGGCGCGGGCGCTCTGGCCCCAGGACTTCGCGAGCGTGGAGTTCCCCGCCTTCGACTTCCAGCCGTGAGGGGCCGGGCTCTCAGGTCCTCCCCGAGCCAGGGCCTCCGGGAGTAGGCCGAGTGGACGCAGCTATGGCATTCTGATAAAGTTAGCGGGTGCGAGCCTACCGGGAACAGGCCCCTGGCTCAGCCGCGCCCCTAGATGTGGCGTCCTCCCTGGCGCGTACCGAGCCCGGCCCAGCCAGAGGCGTCCCCTCAGGCGGCGTCGACCGTGCAGGGGCTGCGGAAAAAACCATGGTCGCGCCCCAGGTCGGGACCTTCCACGCCCTGGGGCTAAGGGACTACCGGTTCCTTTGGTACAGCAACATCTTCTCCAGCGCGGGCATGTGGGTCCAGATGGCCACGCTGGGGTGGATCGTATACGATATCACCGGTTCGGGCACCATGCTGGGCGCTATAAACGGGATGCGCGCGATTCCGTTTCTGCTGCTAGCCCCGTTAGCCGGCGTGGCCGCCGATCGGCTGAACCGGCGCAACCTGATGCTCAGCACCCAGATGGTCATCGTCCTGACGACGCTGCTGCTGGCCCTAGGCTTTGTGGCCGGTCGCGTAGAGGTCTGGCACCTGTTCCTCTTCACCCTGATAGGCAGCACCTCCCAGATACTCTACATGCCGGTGCAGCAAACGGTCGTCTTCGATCTGGTGCCGCGCCACGTGATTCCCAATGCGGTGGCCCTTAGCAGCGCCGCGTTCAACGTGACCCGCGTGCTAGGTCCCAGCGCTGCCGGCCTGCTTATCGCAACCTTGGGGCCCCAGGGTAACTTCCTCCTGCAGAGCGCCCTGTACTTGGGGGGCGCCGGCTGCATCGCCCTAATCTTGTTCCCGGCTAGGAAGGGTCCTGCACAGAAGATCTCTTTGGTCGAAAACATCGCCGAAGGATTCCGCTACGTCGCCAGGGAGCGCACGGCCCGCACACTACTGCTATTGGCTGTGATCCCCCCCCTCCTGATCATCCCCTCCTTCATAGCCCTCATGCCCATCTTTGCCAAAGACGTCTTCCACAGCGGGCCCGGCGCCCTGGGGCTCTTGCTGTCCGCTTCAGGGCTGGGAGGTCTCTTGGGGGCGCTCTTCGCCGCCTCCTTAGGTCGCTTCGAGCGGCGTGGGGCCCTCGCGCTGGCGATGCTGGTCGTGGCCAGTGGGGCGCTTCTGGGCTTTGCATACACGGACTCCATGCGGGCCGCGCTCCCTCTGCTGGTAGTGGCCGGCTTCTGCGAGATGGTCTATATGGCGACCAACATGACTCTGCTCCAGCTCTCGGTGCCGGACGCCATGCGCGGGCGGGTAACCAGCATCTTCATGCTGACCTTTGGCCTGATGCCGGTCGCCTCCCTGCTGTTCGGCACGGCCGTCGACTTCATCGGGGCCCAGGCCGTGGTCAAGCTGACGTCGGCCACCGCCCTGGTCGCGGGGGTGCTTATCGCGGTCGCCATCCCCTGGGTACGCGAGCTGCGGCTGAGCCAGATAAGCCCGCCTATGAACGCCGGAGACCCCCTCGCCAGCGGTCGGCCCTGACGCCCAGTCACAAGGCACAGCGGGCCCCGCTCGGACGCCAGCGCTAGGCCTCGTCGGGCCGCCACGCGAGGCGCCCTTACTGGCAGCGAGGGGTGAGGAGGGTCGGCATGCCAGACCTAGATTTGGGCGACGTCGCGATCCATTACGAGGAGCTTGGCAGCGGTCCGCTAGCCTACGTCTTCTGCCACGGTCTGGGAGGCAGCGGCGACGCGTTCCTGGAGCATTTCGCCTTCTCGCGCCAGCACTTCCCCCGGGTCGTTACCTGGGACGCCCGCGGGCTGGGGCGCTCCTCCCGGGCAGACAAGTACAGCATGCCCCTCTACGCCTCGGACCTGGCCCGGCTGTTGGATAAGCTGGGAGTGCGGAAGGCCGTCCTGCACGGCGTCTCCTGGGGCGGTCTCTTGGTGCGGTCTCTTGGTGCAGCAGTTCGCCCTGGAGTATGGGGACAAAGGCCCGGCCATCGTCATCGACTCTAGCTCCAGCGAGGTGAACGTCGCCGGCTCCGAGAATTGGTACAACATGGGCGAGGTTGCGCGCCTGGGGCCCGGCGTCAAGCTGGCCGAGTTCCGGCCCGCGTTCGCTGGTCACACCACCAGCGCCCAGGCGCGGCAACAGGAAGGGTCGCGGGTGCGGCCGGAGCACCTGGACTCATACGTAGCGAGCGCCCGCGCCGCGGCCGGCCTGCGCGAGCACCCCTACACGCCTCGGCTTAAATACATCACCTGCCCCGCCCTCATCGTTGGCGGCGGGCAGGATAAGATGGCGGGGGCCGCTGGCTCCGTCATCCTGGCGCGGAACCTGCCGCGGGCCCGCCTGCAGATTCTGCCGGACGCCGGGCACGGGATATGTAGCCTCAAGGTAGATGAGTTCAGTGCCCTGGTGCTGGAGTTCTGCCGCGAGCACGGCATTTTGCCGTCTCCTTAGGCGGCGGGTGACCGCTAGCGACAGGGCCTGGGACACTAGCGCGCCTGGGCTCCCGAAGGACTAACCAGACAGGACACTACAGGCATGGCTGGGGCGCTGGAAGGGCTACGCATCGCTGATCTCACTCGGGGCCTGCCGGGTGCCATCGCCACGTTCTTCCTGGCCGACCACGGCGCCGACGTGGTGCATGTCGAGCCGCCTGGCGGCGACCCTTTGGCGCGGGAGCCTGCCTTCCTCACCTGGCATCGCGGCAAGCGCAGCGTCCTGCTAGATCTCCGACAGTCCGCTGGCCAGGAGGCAGCGAGGAGCCTGGCCACCCGCGCCGATATCTTCCTGGAGTCCTTCCGTCCCGGCGTCGCCGAGCGGATGGGGCTGGGCGAGGCCCGCCTGCGCCAGGACCGCCCGGGCCTGATCTACGTCTCCATCTCCGCCTACGGCCAACGTGGGCCTTACGCCCAACGCCCGGGCTACGACGGCCAGCTCGCGGCAGCCTCCGGCCTCCAGTGGGAGCAGCGCACCCACCGGGAGGGCCCGACTTGCTACGCCCTGCCGCTGGCGAGCTGGGGCGCCGGACTGCTGGCGCTCCAGGGCATCCTGGCGGCCCTCCACGTGCGCGACCGCACGGGGCTAGGCCAGGGCGTTGCCACCAGTCTCTACCAGGGCGCCCTCGCCTACCGCGCCGGGGCCCTGGCCTTCGACGCTGGCGCCCTGCGGCTGCCGGGCCGCGGCGGCGACCCCCAGGGCAACATGCCCGCCTACCGCATCTACCCCGCCGGCGATGGCAAGTACCTGCACCTGGGCTGCCTCACCCCCGAGTTCTGGAACAAGTTCGCCATCGCCATGGACCTGATCGAGCTGGTAACGGACCCTCGTTTCGCGGGCGGGCCCATCTCCTGGCCGCGGGAGGAGGACCGGCTGGCGGCGATCGCCCTTATCGGGGCGCGGCTGCGGGAGCGGCCGCGGGCGGAGTGGCTGCCGCTGCTGGAAGCCGGGGACGTGCCCTGCGCGCCCGTGCGCTGGACTGAGGAGCTGCGGGGCGATGCCCAGGCCCGGGAGAATGGGCTGCTGGCCCAGCTCGACGACCCCCGCCACGGGCGCATGCTCCAGATCGGCCAGCCGGCGCGCCTGTTTGAGACGCCGGGCGCCATCCGGGGGCCGGCGCCCCAGCCCGGCCAGCACACCGCCCAGGTCCTGGACGAGATCAAGGCGCCACCCCCTCCTGAACCAAGGGTGCCCTCATCCCAGGCCCGCCTACCGGCGGCGCCCCTGGAGGGCCTGCGCGTGGTCGATTTTTCGGCCTTCATCGCCGGGCCCCTCTGCCCCATGATGCTGGGCGACCTGGGCGCCGACGTGATCAAGGTGGAGCCCCTGACGGGCGATGGGTTCCGCGCCATCGAGGCCCACTTCGTGGCCGTGAACCGCGGCAAGCGCGGCCTCGCCGTGGACCTGAAGCGTACCGAGGGGCGCGAGATCGCCCGCCGCCTAGTGGCGCGGGCCGACATCGTGGCCCACAACATGCGCAGCGCCGCCGCCGGGCGGCTGGGCCTCGATTACGATTCCCTGGCGCGTATCAAGCCCGACCTCATCTACCTCCACGCCGCGGCCTACGGCGCGCGGGGGCCCGAGGCCCACAAGCCCGGCTACGACCCCTTGTTCCAGTCCTCCACCGGCGTCACCGCCGCCCAGGGTGGCCGCGCCCACCCTCCCGTGTTCCTGCGGCCCCCCGTCTGCGACATCACCACGCCCCTGGTGAGCGTCGCCGCCATCCTGATGGCCCTCCACGTGCGCAACCGCACCGGGCGGGGCCAGAAGATCGAGACCTCCCTGCTCGGCAACGGCCTCCTCCTCAACGCCGAGCGATTCCTGGACTATCAAGGCAAGCCCGAGCCCCGGCTGCTAGACCCCGACCAGTACGGCTTCTCCGCCCTCTACCGCCTCTACCCCGCGGCGGAGGGCTGGCTGTTCCTGGCCTGTCTGACCCCGAAGGAATGGGCGCGGCTCTGCCCGGCCCTGGGAGCCCCGGCGCTGGCGGCGGACCCGCGTTTTGCCACGCCCGAGGCGCGAGCGCGCAACGACGACGCCCTCGTTGACAGCCTGGCGTCCCTGTTTCGAGGGCGCAGCGCCCAGGAGTGGGTCCAGGTGGCCATCGCCCACGATCTGCCCCTGGAGCGTGCCGCGGAGGACTACCTGGAGGGCTGGTGCGATAACCCCCAGGCCCAGGCCTTGGGGATGGTGGTGGCCCATGACCATCCCGACTACCCGGGGCTGCGCCAGCTCGGCACCCTGGTCGAGCTTTCGGTCACCCCGGCGCGCTTCCGCCAGGGGCCGCCCCGCCTGGGGCAGCACACCGGCGAGGTACTGCGGGAGCTGGGCTTCAGCCCCCGCGAGATCGGCGCCTACCGCGAGGCTGGCGTCGTGGGCGGGCCCTGAAGCGCAACGCCGTTCGACGGGCTCAGGGCGAACGGTAATGCGCTCCGTTCGTGGTGAGCCGAGAGTTTACCCTGAGCGGAGCCGAAGGGAACCACTGGCCTCCGGGCCGCGCTCAGAACGACCACCACTAGCTTGCAGTTTTCTGACGCCCCAAGAACTGGCGCACCACGCGCTCGAAGGCGGCCGGCTGTTCCGCCGGCACGGGATGGCCGGAGTCAGGTATGGTGACCAGCGTCCCCTTGGGCAGGGTGCGCGCCATGCGCTGGGCCACATCTGACGCCAGGAGATCGCTCTCGGCGCCGCGCACAATGAGGGTCGGACAGGGGATGCGGGCCAGGGCCGGCCACAGGTCTGGCATCGCGGGAGTCCAGGCGTTGAGGACGGGGTCCATCTTCCAGCGCCAGCGGCCGTCGGGCCCCTCCCGCAAGCCATGATAGGTGCGGTGGCGCAGCATCTCTTCGTTGCGGAAGCCGCCCAACGACCATAGGTACTGGAATCCCTCCTCCCGCGAGGCGAAGCTATCTGGCCGGGCAGTCTGGGCCGCGCGAATACGCCCGGCGCCGGCGGTCATGATCTCAGGGCCGATGTCCACGATCACCACCCCGGCTACCCTCGAAGTGTCCTGGGCCAGATAGCCCATGGCGTTCAGGCCGCCCATGGAGAGGCCGACCAGGATGAAGCGCCGGAGGTCTAGGGCCGCCACGACGCCCGCTACGTCGCTCACAAACAGATCGTGGGCATAGCCGTCGCGGGCCCAGTCGGAGTCGCCGTGGCCACGCTGGTCGAGGGCGACGATGTGATAGCTCCCCTTGAGGGCGGAGGCGAAAAGGTCCCAGCTATGGGCGTGGCTGGTGTAGCCGTGGAGCAGGAGCATGGTCTGGGCGCCCGCCTTGCCCCAGTCCAGATAGTGCAAGCGCAGGCCGTTGACGACGACCTGCTTGTCCAGCGTCGCCTTCAGGTCAATCGCCATCGCCGCCACCCTATCCTTTTACTCGCTGCGGGCTACCCGCCGCGAGCGGGCAGGCGGACCGTAGCCTGGCCGGGCGCCGTGTTTTCGCCCTTCTGGTTATCCACCCCCACCTCCAGGTCCACCAGATGTTCGCCCTTCTCCACGTACTTGCGGGTGACCTTGCCCCTCGCGGTCAGGGTATCGTTCTTGAAATTGAGCCCCGTGTACCGCAGGTCTACGGCCACGACGTCGCCGCTCTCGCCGACCCAGTCGTGGAGCATGTTGTGGATGTAGGCCCAGCGCAGGTTGCCCATGCCGAAGACGCCGGGCTGCTTGGCGGCCAAGGCCGCATCGTTGTCCATGTGAAAGGGGATAAACTCATCATTGACGGCGGCGTAGCGGTTCCAGTTCATCAGGTCCGTTACCCGCACGTAGGCCGGCACCTGCTGTCCCTCCCGCACGTCCTCCCACCATAGATTGACCGCATGTTTCAACTCCGGCATCGCACCCTCCTACGTTAGCCTTCCCAGCGCTCCAACACCGGACCCTCAGGCACGGGTATCAGTATCTGATCCCCGTGCCGACGCTCACCTTCACCAGCTCGCCCTTCTGGTTTGTCCAGCGGGTCTCGCTCGAACTGAAGAGCAGCAGCCCGGTGCGCTTGCCCATGCTCTCCTTCAGGTCCACCAGCTTGCTCACCGAGGAGATGACGTCGCCCGGGCGCATGTGGTTGTAGTAGCGGACGCGGCCGCCGCCGTTCATGCCTCGGGAGCCTGGCACGTCGGGGCTGCCGCTCTTGACCTGCCCCTTGACCGCCTCCATGAGCCGCGCCCAGCCCTCGTCGTCGATGGGCCAGGCGAAGGGGTTGAAGTCGTAGGGGGCGATGATGCCGGCCCATCTGGTGGTGCGGGCGTAGGCTTCATCCCAGTAGATACGCGGCGGGCGCACGGGCCAGTAGGTGGCGATGCCCCACTTGCGGATGTCGCTGAGGGCGATGGGAGGGGAAACGCGACGCTCTTTCTCCACACCCAGCTGCGCCCGCAGCTCGGCGGTAATATAGGTCTGGGGCGGTGTTGTGGTCATAGGCGCTGGTCCTCTCTCCGCGACGGACGTAATCCGCAGAGACTCTAACCCACGGCGGCACGGCAGCGCAACTCCCTACCGCGCTAGCCTGGGGCTGCTGCACCTAAAAGGCCTCGCTTGACTGGTCAAGAAAGGGAGCCCCAGCCCAGTTGCGCTCCAGCGCGCAGGTTGGTATACTACGAGCAGTAGTGACAGCAGGTACCCCAACCCGACCCTTTGGTCCTGGGCTCCGGTGACCGAGAGTCGCTAACTTTTGTGCGAAAGGAGGTCATCCGTGAGCTTCCAGGACAGAAACCTAACCTGCGTGGACTGCAACCAGCCGTTCATCTTTACTGCTGGCGAGCAGGAGTTCCACGCCGCAAAGGGCTTCACCAACGATCCCAAGCGCTGCCCTTCCTGCCGGCAGAACCGACGGGCCAACAGCTCAGGTAGCTCTTACAGCTCCAGTGGTTCCGGCGGCGGCGGCGGCGGCTATAGGGAGCGGCGTGAGCTTTACCCGGCGGTCTGCGCCGAGTGCAGCAAGAACACCGAAGTTCCCTTCCAGCCTCGGGGCGATCGGCCCGTTTACTGCAGCGACTGCTACAGCCGACTGGGCCTATCCCGGACCCGGCACTAAACCAGGCATTGCCTGAAAGACCAGGGCCCCTCGGCTAAGAGGGGCCCTGGTCTTTGCGTTAGGTTGCGAAGGGGCTGGCGATCGGGCGTTACGCTGGTTTCTGATAGCGACGAATAGGGACGCCACCGGGAGATTTACCGCTCTACACGGGCCAGGCGGTAGCGGATGACGCCCCCTGGGGCTGCTACCTCCACCAGCTCTCCTGGAGCGCGGTCCACCAGGCTCTTTCCCAGGGGAGAATCCACGGAAATCCTGCCCTCGGCGGGCCTGGCCTCGTAGGGGGCCACCAGGCGATAGCGAAGCTCCCTGTCGGAGCCCTCCTCTAGCACCACCACAATGGCGCCCAGGGCGGCCCTGGGCCCATCCCCTGACTGGGCACTCATTATCGTCGCCGCCGTCAGGGTCGCCTCCAGTTCCCTGAGCTTGGACTCAATCAGCCCCTGCTGCTCCTTGGCGGCGTGATAGGGGACATTCTCTTTGATGTCGCCGTCGGCGCGGGCCAGGCGGATCGCCTCCGCCATGCGCGGGCGCTCTGCCTTCAGGCCCTCTATTTGTTCCTGGAGCTTCTGATGTCCTTCAGGCGTCAGGAGAATCTGGGGCGCGGCCCCCGCGCGCCTGCCCCCCCGCTTTAGGGAGGCCTTCGGCAGCTTTATATGGGTGGCCAGATTGGTGCTGGTGAACCCCTCCTTCTTGGCATAGACGAGAAAATCTCTGACCGGCTGGAGGAGCCTGGTGCCATCGGTGATCCCCGAGGCGAGGGCGCTCTCGGCGAAGGCCGCCACATTGGGGGGAGTCAGTTCCCCTAGCGAGCGCTCGCGGCCCATCCAACGTATAAAGCGATTGAGCGGGAGCTGCTGCTCCTTGCGAAGCTCGGAGGGCAGCGCGGCCAGGAAGGCCAGCGCCACGTTTTCAAGAGTGCCGGTCCTTAACGAACGTTCGTCCACTATCGCCTCACGGATATGATCCTGTCGATTCTAAGGATAGGTTGCGGCTGCTGTCAAACGCTAACCAGCAGGCGAGGCGCTGCGTTATACCATCGGCAGGGGAGCTCAGCCTCGGCTCTCGTACGCCCTTGCGTGATTGTACAATAACTGTAGGTGTTGGTAGAATGAAGTGGAGGCCACGGCTGTTCTATCAGGCTAACACAGTTGGGCGCCAACAGAATGTCTGGGGGGCGGAGTGAAGGTAGTGGACCCCAAGTGGCTTCGCAATAGCTTTGTCTACCTGCTGATACTGGTGGCCGTGGTGGCCATCTTCTTCGTTGTCTTCAAACCTGAAGCCGGCACCCGCCAGGACATCTCCTTGAGCCTGGTGACCCAAATGGCGAAGAACCGCGAGTTCACCAAACTGGAAGTCAAGGGTGATCTGCTTTCCGGCTACCGCGGCACCGAGCGGGTGTTCATCTCGCGCAAGGAGGCCGGCGCCAGCATCTACGAGGTGCTCCAGCGGGCCGGTGTCGACACTGCGAACCCTGGCTTCGAGATCGAGGTGAAGCCGCCCAGCCAGTTCGGCGGCGTCTTCGGCCTCCTGATCAACTTCCTGCCCCTGATCTTCTTCGGTGCCCTGCTGTTGTTCATGATGCGCCAGGCCCAGGGCACCAACTCCCAGGCCATGAGCTTCGGCAAGAGCCGAGCCCGCATGTTCAACGCCAATCGTCCCACGGTGACCTTCGCCGACGTGGCCGGAGTGGAAGAGGCCAAGCAGGAGCTGGCGGAGGTGGTGGACTTCCTGAAGTATCCGGAGCGCTTCGTCGCCCTGGGTGCCCGCATACCTCGCGGCGTCCTCCTGATCGGCCCGCCGGGCACGGGCAAGACCCTGCTGGCCCGCGCCGTGGCCGGGGAGGCCGGCGTCCCCTTCTTCTCCATCTCCGGCTCGGAGTTCGTGGAGATGTTCGTGGGGGTAGGCGCCAGCCGCGTCCGCGACCTTTTCGAGCAAGCCAAGCGCAACGCCCCCTGCATTGTCTTCATCGACGAGATCGATGCCGTGGGACGCCAGCGCGGGGCAGGCTTGGGGGGCAGCCACGACGAGCGGGAGCAGACCCTCAACCAGATCCTGGTCGAGATGGATGGCTTCGACACCAACACCAACGTCATCATCGTCGCCGCCACCAACCGCCCCGACATCCTGGACCCCGCCCTCCTGCGGCCGGGACGCTTCGACCGCCAGGTGGTGGTGGACAAGCCCGACCTCAACGGCCGCAAAGCCATTCTCCAGGTACACGCCAAGGGCAAGCCACTGGACAAGGACGCGGAGCTGGACGTGCTGGCGAAGGTGACCCCGGGCTTCTCCGGGGCCGACTTGGCCAACTTGCTGAACGAAGCGGCCATCCTGGCCGCCCGCCGCTCTAAGAAAGTCATCTCCATGGCCGAATTACACGAGGCTGTAGACCGGGTTATCGCCGGTCCGGAGCGCAAGAGCCGGGTGATCACGCCCAAGGAGAAAGAGATCACGGCCTACCACGAGGCCGGCCACGCCCTGGTAGCTTCCAGGCTCCCCAACGCCGATCCCGTGCAGAAGATCAGCATCGTGTCCCGGGGGATGATGGGGGGCTACACCCGCCTCCTGCCGGAGGAGGACCGCTACATCTGGACCCGCTCCCAATTCAAGGACATGCTGGCCTACTCCCTGGGAGGCCGCGCCGCCGAGTTCATCGTCTTCGGCGAGATCACTACCGGCGCTGAGAACGATATCGAGCAGGCCACCCGGATCGCCCGCAAGATGGTGACCGAGTACGGCATGAGCGAGAAGCTGGGGCCCCGCGCCTTCGGCCGCAAGCAGGAGCTAGTCTTCCTGGGTCGAGAGATTGGAGAGCAGCGCAACTACAGCGAGAAGGTGGCGGAGGAGATCGACGCCGAGGTCCAGGAGTTCATCAACACCGCCTACGTACACGCCCAGCAGGTCCTGCTGGCAAATCGGCTGAAGCTGGACCAGATCGCCCGCAGGCTCATAGAGGTCGAGACGGTGGATGGAGCGGAGCTCCAGGCCCTCCTCTCCGCGACTGCTCCAGCAGAGGCGCCGGAGAGGGAGCGGGAGACCCCCGCCCCCGAGCCCATCCCTGTGGCCGCCGAGCAGCTCACCGACGAAGAGCCGGACAAGGTCAAACGGCGGGAGAAGGCGCCCCAGGCGCGGCCCCAGCCTGCCGCTGGAGAGTCACCGGCGCCAGCCTAAACGCCGCGGCCTGGCCCTCCTAACCGTGGGCCAGGACCTCGCAAGGCGGGGCAGAGGGGACTCCAGGAACATCCGTGGTCAAACGTGACCGGACGACCCCCGCCAAGGCTGCGGCTTCGCCAGCGCCACCGCACTCGCCTCCCTCGCGCGATACGATCGTCCGGCGACGCGCCGCCTTCGAGCTCCTCGTGGCCGAATGCAAGGCCTGCCGGAGCACCGTGGACGCCCATTGGCAGTTCTGTGTCGACTGCGGCAGCCGCTTGAGCACCGAGTGCCCGGGCTGTGGCGAGCCCTTGCCGCCCCTGGGGGCCAAGTTCTGTGGCCACTGCGGGCTCCAGATCCCCAGGCTGGAGTAGAAGCGGTTAGCTATCTCCGCCAGGGGAAAGGCCTCCTGGCTTTGCCGCCCGCAGCGCCAGGAAGAGGGGAAACTCGACGCGGGCCCGGTTCTCCGCTCGGGCCGCGGGCCCCGGCTGGCTCACCTTGGCGGACGGCCATTCCTCCAAGGCGTTGACCCAGAGCCCCACCGCCGCCAGGGCGTTAACGTAGTCCTGCAAGGGGCGGTGATAGGTCCAGGTATACTGGCCCGGCGCCTTGAAAGGCCGGGTGTCGATCGGGATCTTGAGCGGGGACAGATAGCGGTCCACCGCTCGGAACATGAGCCGGCGCTCCCCATCCCAGCCCCAACGGCTCTGCCGGGGGATGCGGAAGGCGGGATGGTTGAGCACCACGACCAGGCGTCCTCCTGGGCGCAGCACCCGGGAGGCCTCGCCCAACACGGGCGCCAGGGCCTCCATGTTCTGCAGCGCTAGCACGCAGACCAGGGCATCGAAGCTCGCCTCGGCCAGGGCGCTCAGGCTCCCGGCGTCGGCCAACAAGTAGCGGATGGCCGACGGCGAACGCTGGCGCGCCAGCTGAAGGAGCCGCCGCGAGCTATCCACCCCCGTTACCACGGCCCCCCGCTGTTGCAGCGCCCGGCTGAGCACCCCCTGCCCGCAGGCCAGGTCCAACGCCCTCTCCCCCGGCCCCAAACCGAGCAGACGCAGGGTGCCAGGGACGATGATCTGCCGGTGGTATTCACTCCCCTCGTCCCCTACCAGGGCGTCATACCAGCCCGCCACCTCGTCCCAGGGCGACGCGGCCGCCGGCCCGCCAGCCCCTACGTCGGCAGGAGCCGGTACGTCAGTAGGAGATCGTAGCGCTCCGGCCACAGGTCCGTTTTTTCTGCGTCGTCCCACAGGCCTATTCTACGCTGCGAAGGCGCAACGATGGCGCTGGCTTCAGGGCTACAATAGGCGCGGCCATGATCATCGACTGCCATACCCACATCCTCCCACCCCGGGTGCGCGAGCGGCGGGAGGACTACCTGCGCCGCGACCGCGGCTTCGCCGAGCTGTATTCCAGCCCCCGAGCCCGGCTTGCCACGGCCGAGGAGCTCATCGCCAGCATGGACAAGGCCGGCATCGCCGCCGCCGTGGTGCTGGGCTTCGCCTGGAGCGAGCAGGCCCTGTGCCAGGAGTCGAATGAGTATATCTTGGATTCGGCTGTCCGCTATCCCGGGCGGCTATTGCCCTTCATATGCCTTCAGCCACGAGCCGGAGAGGAGGCGCTCAGGGAGCTGGAGCGCTGCGTCCAGGCGGGGGCGCGTGGCCTCGGGGAGCTGAGGCCCTACGCCCAGGACTTTGACCTTACGGACCCGAGTCTAGACCCCATCATGGAGCGGGCCAGGGAGCTACAAATGCCTCTGCTCCTCCACGCCTCGGAGCCCGTCGGCCACCTCTACCCGGGCAAGGGGACCACAACTCCCGCCTTGCTATATCCGTTCCTCCAGCATCACCGCGAACAGGCCATCATCCTGGCCCACTGGGGCGGTGGCCTGCCCTTCTACGCCCTTATGCCCGAGGTCAAGGCGACCCTGCAAAATGCCTACGTGGACACCGCTGCCTCCTCCCTGCTGTACGATAGCGCCATCTTCCGCCTGGCGCCGCCGCTCATCGGCCCCAGCCGCATCCTCTGGGGGAGCGATTACCCGCTCCTGCGCCAGGCCCCGGAGCTTACCCGAGCCCGCGACGCCCTCCCGCCTCGGATACGGGCAGCCGTCCTGGGCGGCAACGCGGCCCGGCTGCTGAAGCTGCAAGCAGGCTATGGCAAGAGCGCAAGCTGAAGAGCGCTATGACTTCGCGACCCTGCCCGACCTGTTGAGGCCGGGCCTGCGGCTGGTCCTCGTGGGCATAAACCCCAGTTTGCTCTCCGTGGAGCAGGGCCACTACTTCGCCCGTAAGACCAACCGTTTCTGGCCCGCCTTCACCCGCTCCCGGCTCAGTGCCCCCGCGCGGGCCGCCCTGGGCCTCGAGACACTGGGCCCGGAGCAAGATGTCAGCCTGCCCGCCTGCGGCATGGGCTTCACAGATGTGGTGAAACGCCCCGGGAACGAGGCGTCGGCGCTGAAGCCCGCCGACTTCCAGGAATGGGCGCCGCTCCTGGTGCGGCGCCTGGAGCGCTACCGGCCCCTCGTCGCCTGCTTTCAGGGCCTCATGGCCTATCGCCCCTTCGTCCAGTATGGACTGGGCCAGGGCGGGGCGCGGGAGGCACGGTTGGGGCCCCAGTCGCCGAGGCCCGGCGGCACCCACCTCTTTGTAGTGCCGAACCCCAGCCCGGCCAACGCCCATTTCACCCCCGCAGACCAGGCTGCCTGGTATGATCGCCTGGCCGATTATATGGCCGGCCTAAGGGAGGCGGGATGACCGCCACCGGCGAGCAGGCCATCCGGAGCTTCGTCGCCATCGAGCTGCCTACAGAGGTGCGCCACACCCTGGCAGACATCCAGGCCCGGCTACGAGTAGCCTCTGGCGGCATCCGCTGGGTAGCGCCGGAGGGCGTACACCTGACACTGAAGTTCCTGGGCAGCGTCCCGGCCTCCACCGTGGGACACGTCGGTGCAGCGTTGGCCGCCGCCCTGGAAAGCGCCTCGCCCATCCCCCTGGTCCTCGGCGGGCTCGGGGCCTTTCCCCACTGGCGGGCGCCCCGCGTGATCTGGACGGGGCTGGCGGGCGACCTGGCAGCCCTGGCCGCGCTTCAAAGCCAGGTCGAGGAGGCTCTGGCGCCCCTGGGGTTTCGGCCCGAGCCGCGGCCTTACTCGCCCCACCTGACCCTGGGCCGGGTCAAGAATGGGGTCCGCCCCGAGAACCTGCGGCCCCTGGCGCAGGCCGCCCAAGGGCTGGCGGCAGCCTCTACGCCGTTCCGGGCGTCCCGCGTTACATTGTTCCAGAGCACCCTGACCCCGGCCGGCGCGGTCTATGCCGCTCTGGCACAGGTGGAATTGGGAACTCGACCCTACGGGCATTAGGCACCGGCCAGTGTGGGTAGGTGGTACCTAACCGCAAAAAAAGCCCCCAAGGGCCACTCTCAATGGAAACAAGGGCTCATCCTTCGACAGGCTCAGGATGAGCGGATACAGATCTGACGCGTGATTTCCCCCGCTCATGGTGAGCCTGTCGAACCATGAGCCCCACATACGATCTCTTGAGTCGCTCTGAGCGTGGCGAAGGACCAGGTGCCAGCGCCGTATCTGCTTGCCAAAGAACCCTCGCTTGGGTATACTCCCTCAATGTTTGCACCAGATGTCACAATCTTGGGTCACGAGGACTTGAGCGATGCCTTCCGCCCTCTACATCACCTCTCCTGAACCGGGCGCTGGTAAGACGGCTTTGTGCGCCGGGATCGCCCTGGCCCTCCAGCGCGCGGGCAAGGCCGTGGGCTATTTCAAGCCTGTCGTCCTGGCCGAGGACGCGCCCCGGCCCGGTCTGACCGACGCCGACGTGGAGTTCCTGCGCGCTGCCCTGAAGCTGCCGGAGCCGGCCGCGGCCCTGATTGGCCTGGGAACGACTCCCGCGCGCCTGGCCAGGCTGGCCACAGGCACGCCCGAGCTGGCGCAGGTCCAGCAGGCCTATAACAAGGCGGCCCAGGGCAAGGATGTGATGCTGATGGAGGGGCTCAATAGCGGCGCGGATGGCGCCTCCCAGGCCCTCGCCCAGCGGCTCGGGGCCAGGGTAGTCGTGGTCGTCCCCTACCAGGGGACAGACACAGTGGACAGCCTAGTCCGGGCAGCAGGGGTGGCGGGGACCGCCAGCGGCGTGGTCTTGAATAAGGTGCCGCCCTCGCGGTTGGAGATGGTGCAGATGCAACTGGTGCCGGGGCTGCTGGCCCGGGGCATCAAGCTCCTGGGTGTGGTGCCGCAGGACCGGACCCTGGCGGGGGTCAGCGTGGGCGAGCTGGCCGACTACCTGGGGGGCCAGTTCCTGGCCTGTCCCGATGGGAAGAACCGGCTGGTCGAGGCCGTGATGGTCGGCGCCTGGACCCCCGACTCCGGCCTGTACTACTTCGAGCGGCGCAACAACAAGGCGGCCGTCTCCAAGGGCGACCGCCCGGATATGCACATGGCGGCCATGGAGACATCCACCTCCTGCCTGGTGGTGACCAAGAACATCCGGCCCATGCACCGGGTGGTGAACACCGCCGAGGAGAAGGGCATCCCCATTGTCATGGTCCGCGGAGAGACGCTGGATGTCATGCTGGCCCTGGAAGGGCTGTTCCCCCTGGCGCGATTTCGCCACCCCCAGAAGCTGGAGCGGATGGCGGAGCTGTTGCCGCAGCATTTGAAGCTGGAGGCCCTGACCGCAGGCTAGTAGAGAGAGCCACGCCCTCTAACCGCCCCGGCCACTACACGGGTGTGGGGCCGCCCTCTTGCGCAACGGCGACATGCACGTATAATACTACCGTTGCTCTGAAGGGGGTCTGTCATGGGACAGGATGATAGTGATGACGACATTAAAGCCTGGCCAGGAGGGAAGGTGATTGAATGCACTAGGGCGACACCTTCTGCTCGAGCTAAATGGCTGCAACCCCCTGCGGCTAGACGATCTCGACCTCGTGCGTCGGCTCATGCTAACGTCGGCGCGTGAGGTCGGCGCCACCATCATGGGCGACACCTTCCATCGCTTCCAACCCCATGGCGTCAGCGGCGTCGTCGTTATCGCCGAGTCCCATCTCAGCGTCCATACCTGGCCCGAACACGCCTACGCCGCCGTCGACATCTTCTCCTGCAGCGTCAGTTTCCGCCCCGAAGCCGCGGCGCGCATCCTGGTTGAAGGTCTAGACAGCGCCCGCCCCTCGCTCCTCATCGTCGAGCGCGGAACAACGCCGCCCGCCTCCTTCCAGCCTGTCCCCAGGGAGGAGCTTCAGGGCCAGCGGGTGTAGATGGCCGGCCCTGACCTCTGGTTTACCGACCAAGCGACTCCAGGCTTGCGCACGAGCTTTGGCGTCGCTTCGGTTTTGTACCAGGGACGTTCCGCCTACCAGGACATCCAAGTCATGGAGCTCCACGACTGTGGCCGCTGCCTGGTGATGGACGGGAAGGTGCAGTCCGCCGAGCGCGATGAGTTTATCTACCACGAGGCCCTGGTCCACCCCGCCCTCATCGCCCATCCCAGGCCCCGCTCCGTCTTCATCGCCGGTGGAGGAGAGGGGGCCACCCTCCGCGAGGCGCTGCGGCACCGGACAGTGCGGCGCGCGGTCATGGTAGAGCTGGACCCGGAGGCGGTCAGGGTCTGTCGGGAGCTGCTGCCTTCCTGGAGCGCCGGCGCCTTCGAGGACCCCCGGACCGACCTGCGCTACGGGGACGCCCGCCGCTACCTAGAACAAACGCCGGAGCGTTACGACGTCATCATCCTAGACATCTCCGACCCCCTGGAAGGCGGCCCCGCCTACAGGCTGTTCACGCGGGAATTCTACCAACTGGTGGCGGAGCGCCTGGAGCCTTCCGGCTTGGTGGCCGTCCAGGCAGGGGCCGCCAGCCTGATCGACCAGCCCGTCTTCCCTGCCGTGGTCAATACCCTGGCCGCCGTCTTCCCCCAGGTGGTCGCTTACCAAGCCCACGTGCCCTCGTTCGGCAGCCCCTGGGGCTTCGCTACCGCCTCGCTCCAGGCCGCCGGCCGCCGCGCACCCTGGGCCTGGAGCCCCCGGGCGGTAGACCGGCGGGTGAGCGCCCGTGTCGAGACGCCCTTACGGTTCTACGACGGCACCACGCACCAGGCCCTCTTCGCCCTCCCCAAATACCTGCGCGAGGCCCTGGCCCAGGAACGCCGCCAGATCGCCGACGACGCCCCCCTCTTCATGCCCTAGCAGAGTGCTGAAAAAACTCGTACGAACCATCCCCCTTGTATCTTATCTAGTGACGGGGCAGACCGGATCCTCCTGGGTCTTGCAAGGCCGTGGGTTAGCATGGTCGCCCCGTCCTAGGTCGTCGCCGTGAGCCGCACCGGAGCCGCCTGGCGCAGCGCTCACGATGAGGTGGGGATGGGAGAGGTGGTTGCCCGCCTCCAGGAATTGAGCCCGGGCCTGGTGGTGCTGAGGCTACTGGCGGTCTGGAGTTGAGCTTGGTCGCTGCCTTGGCCGCCGCCAGCCTGCCGGTGGTCGTAGTCAATCCCCGCCAGGTGCGGGACTTCGCCCGGGCCACGGGCAAGCTGGCTAAGACCGACACCCTGGATGCCCAAAAGCCCAAGCCCTGGGCGCCCTGTTGGCACGGCGGCGGCAGCTCGTCGTCATGCTCACTACCGAGCGCAACCGGCTCCAGAGCGCGCTCTCGCGCCTGCGCCCTCGTCTCCAAGCCCACATCCAATGGCTGGAGGAGGAGCTGCGGGCGCTGGATAAGGACTTGCGGGGGGCCTTGCACCAAAGCCATATCTTGGCGAGAGACGGACAACCTGCTGCAAAGCGTCCCCGGGGTAGGCCCCGTCCTTTCCCTCACCCTCTTGGCAGAGCTGCCGGAGACGGGCGCCCTCACCCGCCAACAGATCGCCGCCTTGGTCGGGGTAGCCCCCCTCAACCGCGATAGTGGCACCCTGCGGGGCAAACGGAGTTGCTGGGGTGGCAGAGCAACGGTGCGCGCGGCGCTGTACATGGCCACTCTCGTGGCCAGCCGCCACAATCCAGTGATCCGCGCCTTCTACCACCGGCTGTGCCAGGCAGGGAAATCCAAGAAGGTGGCCCTCATCGCTTGCATCCGTAAGTTGCTCACGATACTGAACGCTATGATCAAACATCGCACTCCCTGGAACCTCGCCTATGGACATCCATCTTGACTCTTGACTTTCAAGACAGTTGCTGGCCCCCTTCCTGGCCAGGAAGGGGGCTCATTAGAGGGAGGAGAATCCCGAGTGTCGGGACTTCGACCCCGGCCTTCGACTCGCTGCGGCGGGCTCAGGGCAGGCTGCGGGTATCCCCTCTGAACTCCTTAGCCAGGAAGGAGGTAATATGAAACGAGGAGAAATCCAGAGGGTCGGGACTCTGCACTCCTCAATTGCCGTGGCAAGTAGGTAAGTGGGTCGGCATGTTCTGGCACACCGAGCGCATCAAGTCTCCCACCGCTTTCAGCCCCATCAACCTGCGCCGCGTCCTCCGCTTCCTGGTGCCTTACTGGCGTACCCTTGCCATCCTCGTGTCCATAGTCGGGGTGTCGGCTACGATCGGCGTTTTGCCGCCCCTCATCGTCCGTAGGATCATTGACAACGCCATCGGCGGACAGGACCGCAGCCTGCTCGCCTGGCTCGTCCTGGCCGCCGTCGGCGTCACGATCTTCGTGGGGCTGCTGGGCGTGCTACACAGCTACCTGAACACGCTGGTCAGCCAGCGGATCATGTACGACCTCAAAGTCGACATCTACCAGCGCCTGCAGACGCTCTCCCTCAAGTTCTTTACGAGCACCAAGACCGGCGAGATGATCTCCCGGCTCACCAGCGACATTGGCGGCATAGACAACGTCATTTCCGGCTCCCTGGTCTCCCTGGTCTCTAACCTCATCACGCTGGTGAGCACGACGGGGGTGATGCTGGCGCTGAGCTGGCAGCTCACCGCGCTGTCGTTCATCGTGCTGCCGTGGCTCATCCTGCCTACGCTGACCGTCGGTAGAGTCCGCCGCCGCCTGCGCTCGCAGCGGCAGCAGCTCAACGCCAGTGTCACCGCGCATATGCAGGAATCTCTGGGCATCAGCGGGTTCATGCTCATCAAGACGTTCAACCGCGAACGGCAGGAGGTGGACAAGTTTAACCAGGAGAACCGTGAGCTGATGCAGCTCCACGTCCGCGAGGCCTTGGTGGGCCGCTGGTTCTTCATGGTGCTGGGCGTAGTCACCGCGGGTGGGCCCGCGCTGCTGTATTGGTACGGCGGCGGGCGCGTTATCGCGGGCGAACTCACGATAGGGACCGTGGTGGCGTTCGTGGCGTTGTTAGGAAGGTTATACGGGCCGGCTACCTCGGTCATGAGCCTGCATGTGGACATCATGACCTCGGCCGCGTACTTCGAGCGCATCTTCCAATACCTGGACCTCAAGCCGGACATCGCCGACGCTCCCGGCGCGGAAGAGTTACCGCCCGTGGCTGGGCGCATCGAGTTCCAGGACGTGTCCTTGGAGTACGTGCCTGGGCGCAAGGCCCTGGATGGCGTGTCGCTTACCATCGAGCCCGGGCAGCTGGTGGCGCTGGTGGGGCCCAGCGGCGCGGGTAAGACCAGCCTTACTTACCTGGCGCTCCGCCTCTACGACCCCACGGCTGGCCGCATCCTGGTGGACGGGCACGACATCCGAGCGGTTAAACTGGTCTCGCTGCGGAGGGAGATCGGGGTGGTTACGCAGGAGACCTTCCTCTTCCACGCCTCCATCGCCGATAACCTACGGTTCGCCCAAGCGGACGCCACGCAGGGGGAGCTGGAGGAGGCGTGCGGCGCGGCCTTCATCCACGACCTCATCACGTCGCTGCCCCAGGGCTATGACACGGTTGTGGGCGAGCGCGGCTACCGCCTCTCTGGCGGCGAGAAGCAGCGTCTAGCGATCGCCCGCGTGATGCTCAAGAATCCACGCATCTTTCTGCTCGACGAGGCCACCTCTTCGCTGGACACACACTCCGAGCGGCATATCCAGGCCGCCTTAGCAAACCTGATAGCAGAAAAAACCTGCATCGTCATCGCTCATCGCCTCTCGACTGTCCTGGCCGCGGACACCATCCTGTACATGGACGGCGGCCACATTCTGGAACAAGGCACCCATGAGGCGCTGCTGCTCCGCGGCGGCCTCTACGCGCGTCTGTACGAGGAGCAGCTGAGCAAGTCCAGGCGCGGGGAGTTGGTGGGTCAGGACTAGTGGGGCTTGCGGCCTGGGGGGCAGGTCGGCGGGTGGTCAGGGACGGTGTAGAGTTGCACCGGGTGGTAGGATGGCGGCCTAAAGCTTCTTTGGGACTTCGTCTGAGGGGGAGGTTGCAAATGGTGAGCCGCAGCCAAGATGTCCTGGCGCTAGCCCAGGAGCCAAGGGTCGTGGGCACCCGGCCCATCCGCCACGATGGCGTGGACAAGGTGACGGGCCGCGCCCTCTATGGTGCCGATATCAGCCTGCCAGGGTTGCTCTACGGCAAGGTCCTGCGCAGCCCCCATGCCCACGCGCGGATCAAGTCCATAGACGCCAGCCGCGCCCTGGCGCTGCCGGGGGTCAAGGCCGTCGTCACCTCGGCGGAGTTCGCACAACCCTCCGGCAGGGCGGCTGACCTGGGGGAAGGCGGCTTCCTGAACATGAGATTTCTGAGCAACAACGTCCTGGCTGCCGGCAAGGTGCTGTACAAGGGACACGCCGTGGCGGCCGTCGCCGCCACCAGCGCCCACATCGCCGAGGAGGCGCTGGGGCTGATCGCGGTGGAGTACGAAGTCCTGCCGGGGGTTTTCGATGGGCGGGAGGCGATGAAAGAAGGCGCCCCCATCCTCCACGAGCGGCTGCAGACGCTGTCGAATCCCAACCAACGGGCGGGCGGCCTGCGCGCCGAGGGCGACGCCGGCAAGGCGTCCAACATCGCTAATCACTTCGAGTTCCGGTTGGGCGACGTCACGCAGGGGTTCGAGGAGGCGGACCTGGTCCTGGAGCGGGACTACCAGACATCCCCGGTGCACCAAGGGTATATAGAGCCCCACGCGGCGACGGCGCAATGGAGCAGCGACGGCAGGCTCACGCTCTGGTCTAGCAGCCAGGGCCAGTTCGCCATGCGCGACCAGACCGCCAACCTCCTTGGCATACCGATATCGCGGGTAAAGGCGATTCCCTTGGAGATCGGGGGTGGCTTCGGCGGCAAGACCCTGGTCTACCTAGAACCGGTGGCGGCGCTGCTGTCCCACAAGACCGGTCGCCCCGTGAAGTTGACCATGACGCGGGCCGAGGTCCTGGAGGCCACGGGCCCCACCTCGGGCACCCATATCAGGGTGAAGATGGGGGTCACCAAGGAGGGACGCATCACGGCGGCGGAGGCCCACCTGGTCTACGAAGCCGGGGCGTTTCCGGGGTCTCCCGTCCCCTCGGGCTGCCGCTGCATGTTCGGCCCCTACAACATCCCCAACGTTTACGTTGAGGGCTACGATGTGGTCGTGAACAGGCCCAAGAATGCAGCGTACCGCGCCCCGGGAGCGCCCGCCGCGGCCTTCGCCGCCGAGACGCTCATTGACGAGCTCTGCGAGCGCCTCGGGAAGGACCCTATCGAGTTCCGCTTACTGAACGCCGCCAAGGAAGGCACCCGGCAGATGTCGGGGCCGGTGTTTTCCAGCATCGGCTATGTGGAGACGCTCCAGGCGGCCAAGGCGCATCCCCATTACTCGGCGCCCCTGGGCGGCCCCCACCGCGGCCGGGGCGTGGCCAGCGGCTTCTGGTTCAACGGCACCGGCCCCTCCAGCGCCATGGCCAGCGTCAATGCCGATGGCACCGTGAGCCTGGTGGAGGGCTCGCCCGACATCGGCGGCAGCCGAGTCGCCGTGGCCATGCAGCTAGCCGATGTCCTGGGCCTCGAGGCCGCCGACGTGAAGCCCTCCGTGGGGGATACCGACTCGGTAGGCTTCACCTCCACCACCGGGGGTAGCTCCGTAGCCTTCAAGACCGGCTGGGCCTGCTATGAGGCGGGCCAAGACATCAAGCGCCAGGTCATTCAGCGGGCGGCTCAAATCTGGGGCGTTGGGGTAGAGAATGTGGAGTACCAGAGGGCCACGTTGCGGCACAAGTCGGACAACGCGCTGCACATGACTTTCAAGGAGCTGGCGGCCAAGCTGAATAACACCGGCGGGCCCATAGTGGGGCGCGCCTCGGTGCACCCACGCGGCGTGGGCAACGCCTTCGCCACCCATGTGGTGGACGTGGAGGTGGACCCGGAGACAGGCAAGGTGCAAGTCTTGCGCTACACCGCCGTGCAGGACGCCGGCAAGGCCATTCACCCCAGCTACGTGGAGGGCCAGAT
>SHYM01000013.1 GCA_009692805.1 Dehalococcoidia bacterium
TAGGAGCCGACGGCGAACAGCAGAATGGCCAGCATGACAAAGTTGGAGACGATAAGGATCGCGTCGCCGAGGTGAAGGGCGTAAGCAGTCCACAGGAGGACGCCGCTCAGGAACTGGACCAGGGTGAGCAGGCTCACGTCGCGGACGGAGCGGGTGCGCCACATCTGGAGCACTTGAGGAACAAACCCGAAGGTCGTGAGCAAGGCCGCCAAGACTCCAACGACGGTCCAGACCATACAGGGCCTCCTGCAGTTGCCGATAACAAGGGCCCCCGGGTCTCCCCGGAGGCCGCCAGTTCGAGATGTCCTACTCCTGTCGGAGCAGGACATCTGTGTTCTTGGTGGAGACGGGGGAGGGTCGAACTCCCCGTCCAGCGGAAGCGCGCCCGGAGTGTCTCCAAGCTCAGCCGGCTTTTGAAGCTTCGCGCCCGCCAGCCCGACCGGCGTGGTATGTCAGGCGCTGAGCCGATGGTCTTAGGCGGGAACTATCGGCGTCAGCCCGCCGCACCCCAGCTTAGCGTCGCCCGCTTCAGGCCCGCCGGGGTGGGGCCTGGGCGGACGTCACTGCCTTAGTTAGGCAGCGAGGGCAAGCTGATGCTCGCCAGTTACTTCTTTGCCACCGTGGTTAACGAGTGCAGATGGCAATCCTCGGCTTGCTGCTCGGGGGCCCGCTTCCCTGTCGATTCCACTCGTCCCCGTGCCTCAAGTATAGCAAAAATCCCCTCGCCTAGTTGCCTTCGCCATGACACAGCGTTGTAGCCTGGCCCGAGTGTCTTTTCGTTAGTCCCGGGCCGGCCACTAAACACCGCCAGCCCAGCACCCGGTCCGCTAATCGCGCTTGCGTAGGGCCCGCGCCATCTCCCGCTGGGCGTCCTGCTTCGCCATTGTCTCCCGCTTGTCGTAGGACTTCTTCCCTCGCGCCAGGGCGATTTCCACCTTGGCTCGCCCCCGCTTCAAGTACAACCGCAAGGGGATCAGGGTGTACCCCTTCTCGCTCACCCGACCTGCCAGCAGCGCTATCTCCTTGCGGTGCAGCAGGAGCTTGCGGGGCCGCACCGGGTCATGGTTGTAGCGCCCACCCTGGGAATAGAGAGCGATGTTGACGTTGAACAGCCAGGCCTCGCCCCCTGCAATACGGGCATAGCCCTCGCGCAGGTTGGCCCGGCCCTCCCGGACGGCCTTGATCTCCGTGCCGGTCAAGGATAGCCCCGCTTCGATGCGCTGGTCCAGGTGATAGTCGAAGTGGGCCTTCCTGTTCTCAGCTATAACCTTGATGGCAGGCGCGGGTATGGCAGGCGCGGGCGCTTTGCCCCTGCTTACAGCGCGGGTAGATGGCACCAAAATCTCCTTCCCTGGGCTACCGTTAACGGCGCCGCGATAACACTGACAGGCGGCAACGGCAACATATTATCCCACGCCTTGAGCCAGACAGCCCCCGCCTTGAGCAGACAGATTGACGGCGCCTACGTGAGGCCCTATCATCGCTCCAGCGTCAAGCGTAGCGGAAGGAGACAGCACAGTGGAGCTCAAAGACATCCTTTACGACAAGCGGGACCACATCGCCACCATCACCATGAACCGTCCCGAGCGCCTCAATTCCCTGGGCGGCTCCATGTCCCAGAGCCTGGATACGGCCTTCAAGGACGCCGACACCGATGCCGACATCCGGGTCATCGTCCTCACCGGCGCCGGCCGCGGTTTCTGCGCCGGCCTGGACATGAAAGACAACGCCGCCGGCCCTGGCGGGGGCCGCAAGATACCGGCCTACCGCGGCTCCAATCTGGCCCGCATCATCCTTAACACCAACAAGCCCACCATCGCCGCCGTCAACGGCGCCGCCGTGGGCTGGGGCTTCGAGCTGGCCCTGCTCTGCGACTTCCGCATCGCGGCCGAGGAGGCTCGCCTGGGCGATATCCATGTCAAGCGGGGGCTAGTACAAGACAACGGCTTGAATTTCACTCTCCCCCGTCTCATCGGCTGGAGCCGCGCCTGCGAGGTCCTGCTTACGGGCGACCTGTTCTCGGCCAAAGACTGCGAGCGCATGGGCATCGTCAACAAGGTTGTGCCCGGGGAGGGGCTCAAGGCCGCCACCGACGAGCTGGCCTACAAGCTCGCCGCCAACGCCCCCCTGGCCGTACAGATGAGCAAGCGCATCGCGCGGGCGGGCGCGCGCATGGAGCTGGATGACGCCCTGGACTACTCCATGCTCACTATGTGGTCCCTCTTCGCCACCGACGACGTCAAGGAGGGATTCAAGGCCTTCGGCGAGAAGCGCGAGCCCCGCTTTAGCGGCCAGTAACTGCCGTGGGCGCCATCAAGGCCGTGCGCCACGGGCAGCGCAGCACCGCCACGGCCCAGACCCCGGGGATGGCGCGCGAGGCCGGCGTGGCGCCCGAGACCACCGGCAGCGTGGCGCTGTGGATGGGCTTCGTAAGCACCCCTCCCGGCTGCGCCTCGGGCGTCCACCATCACGGGGACTGCGAGAGCGGAATCTATATACTGCGGGGACGGATGCGCTTCCTCTTCGGGGAGCGACTGGAGCGCTCCCTGGACGTTCAGCCTGGCGACTTCCTGTATATCGAGCCGGGGACAGTCCATCAAGAGGTGAACCTCAGCGCCACCGAGCCGGCGGAGTTCATCGTCGCCCGCAACTGCGGCGGCATGCTGGTAGTCAACGTCCCCGACCCACGCGAGGGGCGATGAAATGGGGAGTGCAGAGGGCTGGCTGCCCTCTGCCGGGGGTCGAAGGGGGTGTCCCCTTTCTTTCCCTTTCAAACTACCCCCTTCCTGGCCAGGAAGGGGGCCAGGGGGATGGCGAGAGGGCTACTGCTGCATCCCCCGTTCCAGGTCGCCGGCGTCCGTTTGCTTGAGCACGTAGCGTTCGTAGGCAGCGTAGCAGTGGGGGACGACCTGCCTGGCGATGCCGGCGATGGCGTCGGCGTACTGCCTGATCTCCCACTGGGCGCCGGAGCCCGTTCGCAGCTCCATGAAGTTCATCAGCGACCGGAAGTTCACCGTCCAGTAGAACTCTGTGTAGTAGGCCGTCCCCAGCAAGGCCCGGAAGACCTCCCGCGCCCGCTGGCGGTGCTCCTTGAACGGCTGCGCCTTCTGGACTAGGCGCTGGTAGACATCGTGCTCTTGCTTCAGCAGCGCCTCGTACTCCTTCAGATCCGCCTCGTCGAAGATGGGCGGGACGTCGGCGGGATTAGGGACGTAGAACTCCTCCTCGAACACCCGGTAGCGGGCGGAGCGCTCGTTGTAGCTGGCGATGCGGTGGCGCATCCACTGGCGCGCCACAAAGAGGGGGCACTTGATGGCGAACTGGAAGACCACGTGCTCAAAGGGGGTGCCGTGCTTGTTCTCCATCAGGAAGAAGATGAGGTTGCGGTCCCGTTCCGCGTCCACGCCCGTCTTGGTCCCGGTGGAGACCCGCGCGGCATCCACCACCCGCGCGTCGGAGCCCAGGTGCTCCAGCAGGATCACGTAGCCCTTGTCCAGCACCGGGAAGCGCTTCCCGTGCAGCTGGCTGGAGCCGGTGGATGATGACATTGGCCTCCCATTTCGGCTCACGGCGAACGGATACGCGTGGCAGGATGTTTCAGTGCCCTCCCTTGAATGAAGAGAGCAGCGTGAGGGTGCGCCCTCGCCTTAGGCGAAGGCCGGCATGACCTCCTTGGCCAGCGTCTCCAGCTCTTTCAGGTTATACGGCACGCGGTTGAAGGGGATGATGATCTCCCGTATGCCCAGGTCGTACCAGGCCTGGGCCTGCTTGATGAGGTCGTCGGGCGTGCCTGCGAACAACGATGTCCGCGCGTCCTCCAGGCTCGTCTTCTGGCGCTGGGCGATGCCCTCGGCCGTGCGGTCGATGCGAGCGCGGTCCCCCGTCACCATGAGGGGCAGGCCCACCGTCAACTCGATGCTATTGAAGTCGCGGCTCACGGCGGCGCAGTGCTCGCGCAGTATGCCGAGCTTGCGCTGCACCGTCCCCCTAGTGGTGACGAAGATGTTCCAGCGGTCCGCCCACTTAGCCACCACCCGCAGCGTCAGCTTCTCGCCCCCTCCGCCGATCATGATGGGAGGGTGTGGCCGCTGGACGGGCGCCGGGTCCATGGGCGCGTCCTTCAACTGGTAATACTTGCCGTGGAAGTTCGCCTTGGCCCCCGGCGCCAGCGTCCAGAGGGCCTTGATGACCTGCACCGCCTCGTCCAGACGGTGGATGCGCTCAGGAGTGGTGTAAAAAGGGATGCCGTAGGCGGCGTGCTCCGCCTCGAACCAGCCCGCGCCGATGCCCAGCTCGACCCGCCCACCGGTGATGTTGTCCAGGGTGGTGGCAGCCTTGGCCATGACAGACGGGTGGCGGTAGGTGTTGCCAGCGACGAAGAGCCCGCCCCGCAGCCGCTTCGTCTGCGGCAGCAGCGCCGAGAGCATCGTCCAGCCCTCCATGCAGGGCCCCACCGACTCCTTCAACCCCGCCGGCAGGAAGTGGTCGTGGCACCAGGCGCTGTAGAAGCCCAGCTCGTCGGCGGCCTGCCATGCCTCCTTCAGCTGCTCGTAGGTGACGAGCTGCTGGGCGGTCTGGATCCCGAACTTCAGCCGCGGCTGTTTCTTGGCGGTCGTCATCTGTACACCTCTCGTCTTCCACTATAGCTTCGCACCAAAACGGGCATCCTACCGGCCCGCCCTGCTGCGGGAGGGAGTGCAGAGTCCCGACGTGTCTGGACTCTGCCGGGGGTCGAAGTCCCGACCCTCGGGATTTCTCTCCCTTTCAAACTCCCCCTTCCTAGCTAGAGCCTGCCCTGAGCCTGCCGAAGGGAAGGGGGCCAAGGGGATGGTCGCGAGCATACGCCATCAATACAGGCGGATGCTGGGCCCCCGGGGCGCGATGCGGCCCGCCACCTCGGGGTTCACCAGGACCTGGGGCCAGCCGCCTTTCAAGACTCGCGCGGCCTCCTCCCCCACCCGGCGCCTCAAGCCCTGGGTAGAAGCATCCGAGTAGCTGGCCATGTGAGGCGTGCATATGATGTTATCCAGCTTCAGCAAGGGGTCATCGGGCAGCGTGGGCTCCTGCTCGAAGACGTCCACGCCGGCGGCGGCGATCCACTTCTCCTGGAGCGCCTTGTGCAACGCCTTCCCGTCCACTACCGGTCCACGGGCCGTGGTGACCAGGATGGCGGACGGTTTCATTTGCCGCAGCTGGGCCTCGCCGAACATATGTCGGGTCTCCTTGGTCAGGGGACAGTGGACCGAGACGTAGTCCGACTCCGCCAGGAGCTGCTGGAACGGCACCAGGGCCACGTCGTACTCCTTGGCGATCCAGGAGTAGACGTAGGGGTCGTGGACGATGACCCGCATCCCCAGGGCATGGCCCTTGCGCGCCATCGCCCGCCCGATGTGCCCCAGGCCCACGATGCCCAGCGTCTCGCCCCAGATGCTCCCCACGCGCGCGGACTGCATGGGCGAGCGGTCCCAGCGCCCCGCCTTCAGGGCGGCGTTGAGCTGGACCAGCTTGCGCGAGCAGGCGAGCAAGAGCATCAGGGCATGGTTCGACACCTCCTCCGTGGCGAATCCCGCGATGTTAGCGACCATGATCCCGCGCTCCGTGGCGGTCACCACGTCCACCGTGTCGTAGCCATGACCGTAGCGGATTATTAGCTGGCAATGGCTCAGCGCCTCGATCACCGGCCTGGTCATGGGGAGGTTGGAGTTCAGGATGGCATCCGCCTCCTTCACCGCCTCGATGATCTCCCCCTCCGAGCGGCAGGCGACGGAGCTTATCTCGCAGTCCACCCCTTGCAGACCCTGGCGCTCGTGCGTCAGGGGATCAGCCGTGGGGCCGATGTGTACCACGCGGTAGCGTGCCACGGGACCTCCTTTAAGGCGCCGTTCGGTGCTCGCCCAATCCTTGTGCCCGGCTAATGTACCGCCGATGCCTCCAACGGACAAGGGGTGTATTCCCCTCTCCCGCGCTTTGAGAGGGAGTGCAGAGGGGTCATCCCGGAGTTTACCCTGAGCGGAGCCGAAGGGAAGGACCAGCGAACCCAACCTCCTACCCCTTGGCCCGCTGCCCCTCCGCCATCGCGACGTTGCGCCGCACGATCTCAGCATTGTGCGACCGCCCCGCCCCCATCCGCTCGTATAGCGCCAGCGCCTCGTTGTAGTGCCTCAGCGCCCCCTCCACGTCGCCCTTCATGCGCAGCACGATGCCGATGTTCCCCAGCCGGATGGCCTGCCCTTCCACGCCCCCTAGTTTCTTGTCCAGCTCCAGCGCCTCGCTGTACTGCTTCAGCGCCCCCTCCAGGTCGCCCCTGATGCGGAGCACGACGCCGATGTTCCCCAGCTGGATGGCCTGTCCCTCCAGAGAGCCGAGCCTCTTGTGCAACGCGAGGGCTTCGTTGTAGTGCTCCAACGCCCACTCCAGGTAGCCCTGGGTACGCAGCACGTTTCCGATGTTCCCCATCTGGTTGGCCTGTCCCTCCAGCGACCCCAGCTTCTTGTGAAGCTCCAGGGCATCGTTGAGATGCCTCAGCGCCCCCTCCAGGTCGCCCTTGATGCGGAGCACGACGCCGATGTTCCCCAGGACGTTCGCCTGCCCCTCCAGCCGTCCCACCTTCCTGAACAGCTCCAGGGCCTCATTGAAGCGCCTCAGCGCCTCCTCCACGTCTCCCTTGATGCGGTGCACGTTGCCGATGCTACCCAGCTGGTTCGCCTGCCCCTCCAAGGACCCCAGTTTCTGGTGGAGCTCCAGGGCCTTGCTGAAGTGCTTCAGCGCCCCCTCCAGGTCGCCTTGGGTGCGCAGCACGTTCCCGATCTTCCCCAGGTCGCCTGCTTGCCCGTCCAGCGAGCCCAGCTTCTTGTGGAGCTCCAGGGCTTCGCTGTAGTGCTTCAGCGCGCCTTCCAGGTCGCCCCTGATGGTGAGCACGATGCCGATGCTCCCCAGCGCCGCCGCCCGCGCCTGGTCCACCTCCCTGGCTTCGGGTATACCCTCGGCCTGCCGCAGCATCTCCCGCCAGGCCGCCTCTGCCCCCGCCAGCTCCCCAGACCAGTAGCGCGCCTCCCCCAGCAGGTTGTACAGTGCCGCCCGCTCCCCTGGAGTCGTCCGCTCTCGCAGCCCAGCCTCCGCCGCCTGCGCCGCTTCCCCCCATGCGTACTCCGTCATCAGCGCCTGGACCCGCTCGACCGCCACGCGCACCGGCGCGTCCGCCGGCAGTGTCAGTACGTCACCCATGAATTGGGTAAGCTGCGTCTCCAGCCGTGCTATCCGCGCTTCGTGCTCGAAGACACGCTGTGTGACGGCCGGTTCTGCGCTGGCGACGTTAGCCGTCCCGTCGGGTGCGCGGATGACTGGGGGGGTTGAGTCCCAACCCACCTGTGGTTCCGATACGGGTGAGCGGTCGCTTGTGCGCGCGCTCTGCGCCTGGCCTGCGTCTTTTCCCCGCGGCCCCAGCGCCGACAGCGCGGCCCTGACACCATCTGTGATCCAGCCCACGACGTACATAGTGACGCCCATCATAATAACATCGCTCACCGAGCTCCCCCCGGAGTCCACCGTGGAGGCAGGGTGAGGTCGTACAATCAGCCAGGACTATCTCCATCGTGGAGGCGGGCACCCATGCCTAGATTGCAAGGAGCACGGTGACAGAAGCCGCTGTGGCCCAGCCACGCCCCAAGCTGTTCCACGGCTGGTGGATTTGTCGCCTCCGCCGTAGTCGGCGACGTGATGATGCTGGGCCCCAGCACCTAACGCCCTGGCCTGTCTTCCTCGTCCCGATTACCACAGAGCTCGGCTGGAGCCGCGGGGGCCATCGCCCTGGCGCCTGCCGGCGCGCTGGCATCGCGACGTTGATGAATAGTATGCTCGGATGGTGCGGGATCGGGGCCAGGCTCAGGGGCGGGCGGGCAGGGGAGCGCCGTCGGTGGCTAGAATTTCACGCTATGACGAGTCACAGTCGCCACCTTGTTGCCCTGCCTATCGTGGAACGTCTCCTCGAAGACCATGAAGACCATCGGGCCGCTGCGCCCGGTCTTGGCGTAAACTTCCTTGGCCCTGCTCACAACGTGCAACATATCGCCGGGGCGTATGAGGAGGTAGTTCTCTACCGCCAGGGCCGCCTCCTGCCCCTTGGTGCCGAAGTTCAGCTTCAAATCCGGCCCCGGAGCGCCCGGACCCCTGGAGCCAAACACGGAGATGAAGGTGGGCATCGCCACCAGGCCCCTGTAAGGCCCCTTGCGGGCGGCCTCTGGGTCCCAGTAGATGGGATCGAACGCGCCCACGGCCCGCGCGTAGTTCACCAGCATCTCTTGTGTCACCGTGAAGGTCCCGAGGTCGTACTCCACACCGATAACGCTGCGGTCGTAGTCCAGCTTTGTCGTCTCCTCTGTCATACTCTTTCTCTAGCTCCTGGCCAGCCTTAGGAGAATCCTATTCCAGGGATGCTCGAGCCCGCGGAGTCGCGTCCACGGCGTCACACCTGGGGACGATAAGGCAGCAGCACCCGGGCGCTGCCTGTCAAGGGCCGTTCGCCCCCCTCGTTCTCCATGTAGAGATCCACGTAGACCAGCGGCTCGCCATTATCTGCCACCTTATCGACCACGACGCCCTTGCAGGTGACCCGGTCATCGTCAAACAGCACCTGTCTACAGATGACGTCTATCCTCTTTAGCTGGACGTTATCGGACCAGGCCAGGACGACGTGGGAGAGATAGGCCATGCTCAGGTGGCTGGGGACTATGGGCCGCCGGAAACCCATTTGGTGGGCGATCTCCTCGCTGTCGAAGTGGGTGGGGCCTCGCTCGGGTGTCCATATCCTAACCAGGGTATGGATGGCCTGGGGAGTGAACTGAAAATCGAGGGTCGGTAGGGAGTCCCCTATGTCGACATCCTCGAAAAACAGTCTCCTACCCACACCTTCCTCCCGGGAGGCACTGCCGTCCTCATGATACCTGGTAGCTGCCCATATCGGCGAGCCCTGCTAGTCAGGCAGCACCAGTGTGAGCCTCGACGTGGCAGCGGCGCGGCGATTGGGGGCCGCCGACGGCGACAAGCTGCGGCCGCCGGCGTCGTCACCCACCGGCGGGGGTTTCAGGCGTGTCTAAGGCCAGCGCCTAGCCTACTACTGGGGAGGCAGGGCCGGAGCTGGGTTAGTGAGCCCTTGTCCCAAGGTCTGCGGAAACATCTCAGCGATCTCCTCCGGCGTCCAGCGTCCGTCCTTGTACAGCGTCTTCAGAATCACCGGATCACTCAGGAGGCTGACATTCCCCCCAGAGCAGTGGAAGACACGCCCATTCACGTCCTTGGCCGCATCGGAGGCCAAGAACACCACCATGGGAGCGATGTCGTTGGGATGATTCTTGCCGAGGGTCGGCTCGGTGGGGCGCCGTACCTCGGGCTGCCCGGCTGGCGGCGCCCCGCCAAGGGGCACGACCCCAACCCTGGCGCGGGCGGCGCCCGCGGACGCAGGCACCGAGGCTCCCATGCGGGTCATGGCCCCGGGGGAGATGGCGTTCACGGTGACCCCGTAGCGCCCCAGGTCCCGGGCCGCCACCCGCGTGAGCCCTACCTTACCGGCGTGGGCCGCGCCATAGTTGCCCTGCCCACTGTTGCCCCAGAGGCCGGAGATGGAGGTGAAATTGATGATCCGCCCGCCGCGCTGCTGCCGCATGATTATCGAGGCCGGCTTGAGGGTGTTAAAGACACCCTTCAAGTGGAACAGGATTACGGTATCCCACTCCTCCTCCGTCATGTTGTAGATCATGCGATCACGCAGGATACCGTGTACATTTACCAGGATGTCCAGCTTGCCGTAGGTGTCGATAGCCTTCTTGATCGCGGCCTCGCCACCAGCCGAGGTTTCAATCCCCTGGGTTTGCGCCACGGCCTGTCCGCCGGCGGCTATGATCTCTTTCGCCGTCTGGTTGGCGTGGCTGGGATCGGTGTTCCTACCGTCCACGTCGCAGCCGTTGTCCACTGCGACGACCTTGGCTCCTTCCTCCGCGAACAGGAGCGCCACACCTTTGCCGATGCCACGCCCCGCCCCCGTGACGACCGCGACTTTGCCCGCGAGCATGTTGCCCAAGGTCTCCACCCCCTTCATTTAGCTATATCGGCCGCTCCCACCGACACTGACGCCGGATGGCAGCGCCTCACGTCCATTGCATGGACAGAGCGCTCAGGGAGGCTAGCACCAGGCCTCGAGGCTGTCAAGCCGCTGTACTGCTTAGAGGGTCTTTAGTTATCACGCCCCCGCTGGCTGACACCTATCGTATCCAGCCTATCTATTGCGAATCGGCGCTGGGTTGCGCTAATATCGCCCTGGCGCCACGCCGCAGACTAGAGGTGAAGGGGAGGGATGACATGCCCTTGCTCAAGGTGGGTGACCCGGTCCCGGATGTAAGCTTCCGCACGGCCGACCGACAGGATATGCCGCTCCCGGGCTTCAAAGGCAAGCAGAGCATCGTCCTGGCCTTCTACCCCCGCGCCTTCACCGGGGGGTGAGAGCGGGAGCTGCGGAAGTTCCAGAGCTTGCTCTCGGAGTTCCAGCAGCTCGGCGCCCAGGTCCTGGGCGCCAGCACCGACGCCGCTCCGCCTCAGAAGGCCTTCGCCGACCATTGCGGCCTGACATTCCCGCTGGTCGCCGACTTCCCGGCCTTCGCCGCGGCCAAGGCCTTCGGTGTATTCAACGAAGAGCGCCTGGCGGATAGCCGAGTGACCTTCGTCATCGACAAGGAGGGGGTGGTTCGCCACGTCATCGAAGATGCCCAGAACATGGAGCGTCACGCGACGGAGGCCCTGGAGATTTTGAAGGGCATCGCCGGGCGGCCCTAACCACTTTACGCCCGCCCCCAGAAGTCGCGGACCGCCGCCTGCTCAGGAGCGGAGAAGACCTGCCTGCACTTGGGGTACAGCAGGTTGCGCTCCCGCAGGTCGTGGTGCTCCAGGTAATCCTTGAACAGCTTCTCGAAGTCCAGGAGGGCGATGGTGCCCCGCCGCGTGGGGGAGTTTTATAGGTGTCGGGGCGAGAGGATTTGAACCTCCGACCCCCTGTACCCCATACAGGTGCGCTACCAGGCTGCGCTACGCCCCGACGAATACCCCCGGTGCCAGGCCCAGACGCCCATGCCGGCGCGCTAGCAGGCTGCGCTGCGCGCCGACCGGCTGACATGCTAGCATGGCGGCGAGCCTGAGGCAAATGGCGTCCAGCCGCCCTGTCTTGAGGGATGCAGCCGTGCGCTCTGGCTGGACAGACTCGCCCATGAGGTGTTGCCGTGCAGATAGGTGCCTGCAAGATCTACCTGCGTCTGCCCGAGAACGATACCCTCAAGGGCAAGCGTTCGGTCAAGAACTCCATGGCTGGGCGGATCAAGAGCCGCTTCAATGTGGCGGTGGCCGAGGTCGGCGACAACGACCAATGGCGTAGCCTGACCCTGGGAGTCGTCTGCGTCAGCAACGATGCCCGTCATGCCAACGAGGTGCTGTCCAGCGTGGTGAAGCTCGTCAGCCTGGGGCATTGGGACGCCGAGCTGCTCGATTACGAGATCGACGTCTTCCCAGCCCTCTCTTAGCCCACGGCCCCGCCGAGCGCTGGCGCCACCTTCGGTTGCCGCGCCCGTTCCGTTATACTGGGGCCGCGAATCGCCGCGTAACACGAAACAGGACGAGAGATTATGAAACAGTCTTTGAAGGACGGGGCGCGAGCTACCCTGAGGACCAGCGGAGGCGACCTCGTCTACTTCCGACTAGGCTATCTGGAGGAGAGGGGCCTGGTACACCTGCCAAGGCTTCCCTACTCTATCCGCGTGCTGCTGGAAAACGCCCTTCGTAGCGTGGACGGCTACCTGGTTACCGACGATGACGTGCTAGCCGTGGCCAACTGGGACCCGAAGGCCCCTTCGTCGCGGGAGTTCCCGTTCATGCCTGCCCGCGTTCTGATGCAGGACTTCACCGGCGTGCCCGCCGTCGTTGACCTGGCAGCCATGCGCTCGGCCATCGCCCGGCAAGGGGGCGACCCTAAGAGGGTGAACCCTTTGGTGCCAGTTGATCTGGTTATAGACCACTCCGTGCAGGTGGACTACTTCGGTTCGTCCACGGCCCTGCAGCTCAACGTGCGGCGCGAGTTCGAGCGCAACCAGGAGCGCTATGTGTTCCTGCGCTGGGCGCAAAAGGCCTTCGCCAATCTCTCCGTGGTGCCGCCGGGCACCGGCATAGTCCATCAGGTGAACCTGGAGTATTTGGCCAAGGTGGTGATTGCCCGCCAGAACCCCCAGGGCATGGTCGCCTTCCCCGATACCGTGGTCGGCACGGATTCCCATACCACCATGGTCAACGGGCTGGGGGTGTTGGGCTGGGGGGTGGGCGGCATCGAGGCCGAGGCGGTCCTCCTGGGACAGCCCTACTACATGCAGCTCCCAGAGGTCATCGGATTCAAGCTCACGGGCACCCTCAGCGACGGCGTCACCGCTACCGACCTAGTGCTGACCATCACCCAGATGCTCCGACAGAGGGGGGTGGTGGAGAAGTTCGTGGAGTTCTACGGCCCTGGGCTGAGCAAGCTCCCGCTGCCCGACCGGGCCACCATCGCCAACATGGCCCCTGAGTATGGCGCCACCTGCGGCTTCTTCCCCATCGACGAGGTCACCCTGGAGTACCTGCGCGGCACCGGTCGGGAGCGGGGCCAGGTGGAGCTGGTGGAGCGCTACGCCCAGGCTCAAGGGCTCTTCCGCACCGACGAGGCCTACCCGCAGTACACCGATAGCCTGGCGCTAGACATGGGCGAGGTGGAGCCCAGCCTAGCGGGCCCCCGCCGGCCCCAGGACAGGGTTGCGCTAGGCGATGTAAAGAAAGGCTTCTCCGCCAGCTTCAAAGACCAAGTCTCCGCCGGTGATGCTACCCAAACGCGATTCAAGGGCATCGAAGTGGTGCTGGGCGGACAGAAGGTCGAGATCGGGCACGGGGCGGTAGTGATCTCCGCCATCACGAGCTGCACTAACACCTCCAACCCATCGGTCATGGTGGGGTCGGGACTGCTGGCCAAGAAAGCGGTAGAGCGCGGCCTGGCCACCAAGCCGTGGGTCAAGACCAGCATGTCGCCCGGCTCCCAGGTGGTCACCGAGTATCTAAAAGCCGCCGGACTCACACCCTACCTGGAGCGCCTGGGCTTCCACACCGTTGGCTACGGCTGCACTACCTGCATCGGCAACAGCGGCCCCCTACCGGAGCCGGTCTCCCAGGCCATCAAGGCCCACGACCTGGTTGTCGCTGCCGTGCTGAGCGGCAACCGCAACTTCGAGGGGCGCATCCACCCCGAGATTAAGGCCAACTACCTGGCCTCGCCGCTGCTCGTGGTGGCCTACGCCCTGGCGGGCTCGGTGGACGTGGACCTGGCCTTGGAGCCCCTGGGCCACGACCAGCAAGGGAACCCCGTGTTCCTGCGCGACATCTGGCCGTCCCAGGCCGAGATTCACGCCGCCATGGCAGCCGCCCTGAAGCCTGAGATGTTCAGGGACCGCTACGCGCAGGTGTTCCTGGGGCCCGAGGAGTGGCGCGCGCTTCCCGTGCCAGAGGGAGACCTGTACCGATGGGACGCGCGCTCCACCTATATCCAGGAGCCCCCGTTCTTCAAGGACCTGCCGCTCCAGGTGAGCGAGCCTGGCGATATCCTGGGCGCCCGGGTGCTGGTGATGGTGGGCGACTCTATTACCACCGATCACATTTCGCCGGCGGGCTCGATCCCTGCGGACCGACCGGCGGGGCGGTACCTCATCGGCGCGGGCGTGCAGCCGCGGGACTTCAATACCTTCGGCGCCCGGCGCGGGAACCACGACGTGATGATGCGGGGCACCTTCGGCAACGTGCGGCTGCGCAACCGCCTCACCCCCGATAAAGAGGGCGACTGGACGGTCTATCTCCCTGACGGCCAGCCCACGAGCATCTTCGAGGCCGCCATGAGGTACCGCGCCGGAGGCATCCCGACCATCGTCATAGCCGGCAAAGAGTATGGCGCCGGCAGCTCCCGCGACTGGGCCGCCAAGGGCCCCTACCTGTTGGGTGTGAGGGCTGCCCTGGCGGAGAGCTACGAGCGCATCCACCGCAGCAACCTGGTCGGCATGGGAGTGCTCCCCCTGCAGTTCAAGCGGGGCGAGAGCGGCGCCACCCTGGGCCTCAGCGGCCGCGAGGTCTACGACATCCAGGGGATTGCCCAGGGCTTGAAGCCCGGCCAGGAGGTGCATCTCCGCGCGGCGCGGGACGACGGCACCGCCGTGACCTTCAGCGCCATCACCCGCATCGATAATAAGGTCGAGGTGGAGTACTACCGCCAGGGCGGCGTGCTCAACACCGTCCTGCGCCGGATGCTCAAGGAGAGCTAAAGGCGATCGCCGCTTACAGGTGCCCGATCGTGCGCGGCCCTGTCCCGGCGGTCGCTAGCAGGCCGCCGATGGTGGCCCGCCGCGGCTCGGGCGCCTCCAGGGGTAGAAACTGGCCTTGGCGCTCCAGCCGGGCGTTCAGCTCACCCAGGGGGATGCCGGCCTCCACCGTCGCCGTCAGGTCGGCTGGCTCGTGCTCCAGGACTCGGTCCAGGGCGGTGGTGACAAGGACCATGTCCAGGGCGCGCGGTCGGTTGCCCAGCCCCAGGGCTGTCCCGCCTCCCCAAGGGCTGGGCGGCTGTGGCCGCTTCTGTCAGCTCCCGCGCGAGCTCCTCAGCCGTCCGCGGCCTCACCACTCTCTTGGGCGCGAGGCCTTTGACGCTGTAAGCAGCAGGGTCTAAGGAGGTGGCCGCTGGCGCCATGACCGTCGCCTGTTTCCGGCTCATCCGTATAAAGGGCTGTCTAGCCACGGCGCCGTCCTTGCCGTCAGCCCATCTTTGCTATCAGGATCCGGACGCTATTGCTCCACCGTGACCGCCCAGCGGGGCTTGGGGTCCGTGCCCAGGAGCCGTTTGACGGCGTGGCGGTACATCTCGATGGGCACGGCGCCGAGGACGGGGAACTGGTTGCCGAAGACGGCCAGGGGAACTCCTGGGCCCCAGTCCTTGTAGTCCCGATCGCCCTCCACTTTCTCGGCCAGAACGAGCTGCGTCCACCTGGGGTCGTCCATCTCCCGCCCCAGCCGCTCCACGTCCAGCCCCGCTTCCTGGGCGAGGCCGAGGAGCACCTGTTTGTTGCTGATGTCCAGCAAACGCCCGAAGTGGGCCTCGAAGAGCTTCATATGGTAGCGTTTGAAGGCGTCGTATCCCTGCTCAAGGGCTGCCTTGGCAGCGACTTGGGCGGGGAGGCTGGAGGTAGGGGCGGGGTCGCCGGCTTGGTGGGGCCGGAAGGTCAGCCCCTCCTCCTCCTCCATGGCGCGGAGCCAGGAGAGCCCGCTCTTGCTACCGTACCGGCGGTCCTTCTTCTCGTCGATGGCCAGGGGGTAGCTCTTCCAAGCCAGCTTGATCTGGCCCGCGAACTCCTCCTCCAGCTTGTGCAGGCGCAACGCGCCCACATAGCACCACGGTCACTGGTAATCCGAGAAGACCTTGACCTCGATGGGGAGCTTTTGCCCTTCCATGCTGCCTCCTAGAACGCTTGCCACTCCTTCATTGTATCCCTTCGCGAAGTATCCCTTCGCGAAAGCGTTGTTAGTCCTGGCGGCGCCGGTTGCCTGCAGGCCAGGCTTGTTCGGCGTCCTATCCCTTCGGTCCCCAGGTTTTCCCAAACCCGCCCCTGTCCACCACCTGGCCCGTGAAGGTCTTGGCGGTCTGCTGGGCGAGCCAGACGGTGGATGGCCCGCAGGCGTGAATGTCGTCCCATCCAGTCCAATCAAAGTCCTTGGCGAACACGTATTCAGCGCCCTGAGACCTAACGCGGCCAGGCCGGTACGCGACCACGGAGATGTTGTGAGAGCGCACCTCCTCCGCCAGCACCAGGGACAAGCGCTCCAACGCTGCCTTGGAGGTGTTGTAGGCCGCCATCTGCGGGCTGGTGCTCACGGCCGCTCCCGAGGAGACGTTGATGATGCTACCGGCTTGCTGCTTGATCATGTGGGGCAACGCCAGCTTGCAGCACAGGAAAACTCCGTTGATATTCAGGTTCATGACGTTGAGCCAGCGATAGACGGGAGTATCCATGATGGTTGACGGGGTCGAGGAGCCGCCAGCGTTGTTGATTAGCACATCAATGCGGCCGAAGGCGTCCAGCGCTTGCTTCATCAGGGCTTCCACCTCGTCCGGCTTGGTGACGTCACAGCGGACGGCGATAGCCTTGCCTGCCCTGAGGGCCTTGATCTCCTCCACGGTCTCGTGGATGGTGCCTGGGATGCGGCTCTTCTCGCTGTTTTCCGTGCGGCCCACGACCACGACGTTGGCTCCCGCCTGGGCCAAGGCGATGGCCATCCCTCTGCCGATGCCCCGGCTGCTGCCCGTCACGATGGCGACCTTTCCTTCTAGTGACATGGCTCCTCCTTCTGCTGCAAGCTACCCCTTTAGGCGGTGCCCACTGTAGGCCGCCGTGGGGGCCACGTCAACTGGCTCTCAGTCCGTCGCCCGTGCCGTCGCGGTCCCCGCCACGTTTACCGGATGCGTCTCCAGGTCCCTCACCACCTGGTAAAGGGGCCGCCCCGCCGGCCCCACCTCCACCGTCAGCACCGCCCCCGCGCTCTCCTCCCACAGCGCCAGGTATGCCACCCCCTGGGCCACGTCCTCGGGCGCCAGCTCTTTCCCGCCCTTCGCCTCATCTTGGACCGCCGGAGGCAGGCCCCGCACGAACTTGGTGCGCACGGGGCCCGGGCAGATGCAACTGGCCCGGACCTTATGGGATGCCGCCAGCTCTGCCAGGGAGCGAGTGAAGGCGATGATGCCACCCTGGGATGCGGCGTAGGCGGGATCGGAGGAGAGCCCGCTCAGCCCGGCCAGGGACGCGGTGTTGACGATGGCCCCGCCCCCGCTTCTGGCGATGGCCGGTATGGCATACTTGCAGCCCAGGAGCACGCCCCGCAGGTTGACCGCCAACACCCGATCCCACTGCTTTAGCGTCGACTCCAGCAGAGAGGATGAGCCGGTGGGGATGCCGGCGTTATTGTGCAGGATATCCAGGCGCCCGTAGCTGTCGAGGGCGGCCTCCACCAGGAGCTTGCTGTCCCGCGCCGAGGCGACATCGCATTTCACCGGCAGCGCCACCCCCCCACCCGCCACGATGGCGCCCGCCTTGCGCTGTACGGAGGGGCCGTCCCTATCACCCATCACAACGGCGGCGCCCATGGAGGCCAGGAGCCAGGCCGTGGCGGCGCCGATCCCCGACCCTGCACCCGTGATGATGGCCACCTTGCCGTCCAGACTGCCCATGGCCCGCACACCTGCCTGACGCGGAGTCTTCCCTAAGTAAGGGGTGAACTGGCGGTGAGCGCCGGTCCATTCTCGGCAATCCTAACACCTCGCACTCACACCCGGTAGCTTTGCCCGGCCAGCTCCCCAAGGATCGCGCGGGCGTAGAATGAGCGCCGCGGGAGGTGGCGGCATGATCCTCGTGCTCGGAGGGACCGGGTTTATCGGCAGTGCCGTGGTGCGCGAGCTGGCCGCCCAGGGACAGCAGGTGCGCTGCCTGGCCCGCGACCCCCAGCGCGCCCGCGCCCTCCGGGCGGGGCTCGCCGGGGTGGAGGTGGTGGCGGGCGATGTGCGCCAAACTGAGAGCCTCCGCGCCGCCCTGGATGGCTGCGAGCGGGCGCTGGTGGCCATCCAGTTCCCCAACTGTCCCATCGAGAACCGGCGCCGGGGCCTTACCTTCGCTCAGATTGAGCTGCAGGGCTGCCGCAACTTTTTGGAGGCGGCCCAGGGCGTCAAACTCAAGCGGCTGGTCTACGTCAGCGGCGCGGGCGCCGATAAGGCTTCGTCCAAGGAGTGGTTCCGGGTAAAGGGGCTGGCCGAGGAGGCCATTCAGCGGAGCGGCCTGGAGCATGTCATCCTCCGCCCCTCCTGGGTCTACGGCCCCGGAGACCGCTCCCTGAACCGCTTCCTGGGCCTCGCCCGCTGGCTCCCCTGCGTGCCTGTGATCGGCGACGGCCGCCAGACTATCGCTCCTATATACATCGATGATGCGGCGCGCATCATCGCCCAGGGGGTGGAAGAGCCCGCGGCCGCCAACCGCATCATCGAGCTGGGCGGCGATGAGGTCCTGACCTTCAACGAGATCATTCGCCAGGCCCTGCAGGTGGCCGGCCGCCCGCGGCCCCTGCTTCACGTCCCCGTTTCCCTGATGAAGGCCGTCGCCTGGCCCCTGCAGTTCCTGCTGGGCCCGCCCCTCACGCCCCAGGCGGTGGAGTTCGTGGCGACCGTGGGGGCCGTCAGCGACACCGCGGCGCTGAAGGCGCTCTTTCATCCCACCATGCTTTCCTACGAGAATGGGCTGCAGCGGTACCTCGGGAAGGGAAACGCGGTCCGCCGACCGGCGTAGCCGTGGCAGGCATTCCCGGCCGAGGTCACTGGGCTGTGCTAGACTATAAGAGATGCGTCAGGTGCCGCGAGGCGTCGCCTGTAGACCTCGGGAGGGATGAGGATGCTTAGCTCCCACAACATACGCACCCTGTTCTTGATCGTACTGCTGACCGGTATCCTGATGGCCATCGGCGGCCTGCTGGGGGGTCTCTCCGGCCTCGTCACCGCCCTGGTTATCGCCTTTGCCATGAACTTCTTCGTCTACTGGTTCTCCGATTCCTTGGCGCTGAGGATGGCCCACGCCAAGCCGGTCTCCGAGCAGGAACAGCCCCGCCTGCACCAAATGGTGGAGCGGCTGGCCCAACGCGCCCATATCCCCAAGCCCAAGGTCTACCTCATCGACAACGACTCGCCCAACGCCTTCGCCACGGGCCGCAGCCCTAGCCACGCCGCCGTCGCTTGCACCAGCGGCATCCTGCGGCTGATGAGCGAGAAGGAGCTGGAGGGCGTCCTGGCCCACGAGCTGGCCCACGTGAAGAACCGGGACACGCTGACCATGAGCGTGGTGGCGACGGTGGCCGGCGCCATCACCTTCATCGCCAACATGCTCACCTGGGGCATGATGTTCGGCGGATTCGGGGGCCGTAACAGTGGAGGCAAGGGCTCGGCAGCCGGGCTTGGCCTGGTCATCGCCCTGCTTGTCGGCATCCTGGCGCCCATCGCGGCGATGCTGGTCCAGCTCGCCATCTCCCGCTCCCGCGAGTTCCAGGCCGATGCCTCCGGCGCCCGCATCAACGGCGACCCTTATCCCCTGGCCGACGCCCTTCAAAAACTTGAGACCGCGGTGCAACGCAAGCCCATGGAGGTTAACCAAGCTACCGCCCACCTCTATATAGTGAACCCCCTCAGCGGCAAGTCCATGTCGCGCCTCTTCAGCACCCACCCGCCCGTCGAGGAGCGCGTCCGCCGGCTGCGGGGCATGCGCATGAGCCTGTAAGGCCGCGAGGAACCGCGCAGGGGCAGGATTCATCCTGCCTCATCCCCATATCATAGTAAGGGAGTGGGCCCGCGATGCTGGTGAAGGTGCTCCTGGAGCGGGAGGTGCAGCCGGGCAAGATGGAGGAGGCGGTCCAGCTCCTCAAGCGCCTCCGCATCCTAGCCACCGGAGCCCAGCTACATCTCCGGCGAGACCCTCTACGACGCGGAGGCGCCCGCCAAGCTCCTGGTCATCAGCACCTGGGCCAGCCTGGACTACTGGCGGGTCTGGGACGAGAACCCCAAGCGCAAGGGGCTCTCCGCCCAGCTTGAGCGCCTCCTAGCGCGGCCCACCTCCGCCCGCTTCCTCCACCACAGCCCCGCCATGCCCTCGGCCGGCGGGGCTTGATAGAGCTCCCCACCCTCGCCTCCTTCCCTTCCGCGCTGGTCTTTGTCTCAAATCTTTCCGATACCCTGTCACCCTGAGCGAAGCGAAGGGTCTCGCCAGAAGACAACGCTCGGACTTCGCGGGAGATTCTTCGTCGCTTCGCTCCTCAGAATGACAGGGGCGAAGCCCCCGCTAGCTAACCGAAGCTGGGCGCCGCCTCGCCTTGACACCCCTTTGCCCTCCACCTATCATCGCCCCGTGACACCCGAACCCCCACCTGGACCAGCCTTGGACCTTGCCGCCTTGAACCAGCGGCTCCACACCAGGTTCATCGGCCACCCCTTCCACTACTATGCCTCGCTCCCCAGCACCATGGACGCAGCCCAGCAGGGCGCCCAGGCCGGAGCCCCCGAAGGGGCCACCTATTTTGCCGAGGAGCAGACGGCGGGGCGGGGGCGGCTGGGCCGTCGCTGGGTTACCCCGCCCAGCAGCAGCCTAGCCCTGTCTATCATCCTGCGGCCTCCCCTCGAGCGGCTGCCGCGCCTCACCCTTATCGGCGCCCTCGCCGCGGCCCTGGGCATCGAGCAAGCGACAGCGCTGCGGCCGGCCATCAAGTGGCCCAACGATGTGCGCCTCCGCGAGCGCAAGGTGGCTGGTATCCTGGTGGACAGCTCGCTTCAGGCTGGCGGGGGCCAAGGCCCTTCGACCAGCCCCTTCGACTCCGCTCAGGGCAGGTCAGGGCAGGCCCAGGGCTACGCCATCGTCGGCATCGGCCTGAACGTCAACTTCGACCCCGAGGCGGAGCCCGACATTGCCGCCGTCGCCACCAGTCTCTCCAGGGAGCTGGGCCATCCCATAGCACGCGAGACCGTCCTGGCCTCGCTCCTGGAGCAACTGGAGCGCTGGTACCTGGCCCCCAAGGAGGAGGCCCTAGCGGCCTGGCGGCAGCGCCTGGAGACACTGGGGCAACGGGTGGTCGTGCAGTGGCGCGACGTGTGGGAGGCGGGGCTGGCCGAGGCCACCGACGACGACGGCCGCCTGGTCCTGCGCCGCGACGACGGCTCCACCGTCGCCCTGGCAGTGGGAGAGGTTAGCCTGCGGAGCGCGACGTGAGCCTAGGCAAACCGGCCCGCCTACCCTTCCTGTAAGGAGTGACCCAGACATGGATGTTGCGCTTATAGCTGTCATCCTGGTAATGGCAGCGGTAATCCTAGTTCTTGGATTGAAGCGACGCAGTGCACCCAATGTTGACATCGGTCGCCTTGATGAGCGCTTGGAGTCGTTGAATCAGCGTCTTGGCGCCGAGGAGTTGGCAGGCGCCATCGTCTACCTGTCATCGCCGCTGTCGGCCTACCTGACAGGCCAGGTGCTCCACGTGGACGGCGGTGTGGGAGCCCACTTGTGATGCGCGAAATCACGTCACCTTGCTGAATCGCGGGACCAGGCATTAGTGATGGGCGCGGGAAGATGAGGGGCAGGAGGCAAACTTCGCGATGGGGTCATCGGCTTGTGGTGCGATTGCAGGCCTCGGTATTACCACGATGTCCCGCGACTGGATGGGCGACTCTCTGACGCTGGCCGCCCGGGCGGTCAAACTGGCCCTCGAGGACGCAGGGCTCAAGAAGGATGATCTGGACGGTCTGCTGGTGAACGCCGGCGTTTCCGGTGCAGGCCCCAGGCGCGATGGTAACCTGAGCCTCAACCTCCAGACGACGCTGGGACTGCGCGATCTGAAGCTCGCGAACCATATGAACGGCGCGGGCTCGACCGCGGGCCAGATGGTCCAATACGCAGCGCTCGCCATCCAAGCTGGCATCTGCAATGTTGTGGCCTGCGTCTTCGCCGATGCGCCGTTGACGCCAGGCCAGTCGGCGGGGGCGGCCTATGGATCCCGCGGCCCTGCCCGCGGGATAGCCGCCCTGGGGACGCACTATGGCTTCTTCGGCGCCAACGCCAGCTACGCGCTGGCCGCCCGCCGGCACATGGCGCTCTTTGGGACCACGCATGACCAGCTCGGAGCCATCGCCATCTCCAACCGCAAGTGGGCACAGATGAACCCCCGCGCCCTGCGGCGCGCGCCGCTGACGCTCGAGGACTACCATCGCTCGCGCTGGATCTGCGAGCCGCTACATCTGCTGGACTGTACGCTGGTGAATAACGGCGGCGTCGCCGTCATCGTTGCCTCGCCGGAACGAGCGGCGGGCCTGAAACAGCCGCCGGTTTACGTCCAGGGCATGGGCCAGGGACATCCCGGCAACCCGCGCCGTGCTGGCTACGAGAACGAAGTGAACACGGGGGCAGCGATCGCGAAGGCGGCAGCCTTCAAGATGGCCGGAGTCACCAACGACGACGTCGATATCTGCGAGCTGTACGATTGCTACACCTACACCACCCTCGTCACTCTGGAGGACTACGGCTTCTGCAAGAAGGGCGAAGGCGGGCCGTTCGTCGCTGACGGTAGGCTGGAGCCGGGCGGTCCGCTGCCCACCAACACTGGCGGCGGCCAACTCTCCGGCTACTACATGTGGGGCATGACGCCGCTCTCGGAAGCGGTGATCCAGACCCGCGGGCAGGCGGGCGAGCGGCAGGTCAAAAAGCACGACCTTGTCCTAGTCAGCACGCAGGGCGGGGTGCTCGATTACCATGCGACCCTCCTGCTGAGCCCGCACAAGTCGCTCTAGTAACGGGGCCAGTAAGGGAGGACATACCCGTGAACCAACACTCGGGGACAACCGCCGTTCCCAGGCCCGCTGTCGAGGTGGACGAGGAATCAGCGCCGTTCTTCGACGCAGCCGCGCGGGGCATCCTGATGGTCCAGCGCTGCGACGACTGCAGGGCCTGGCTGGCGCCGGTCGCCAGGCTTTGCACCGAGTGCCTCTCGGAGAGTGTCTCCTGGACAGCGGCCTCGGGCCGTGGCAGTGTGCATACTTTCGGGATAATGCACCAGATTTACCACCCGGGATTCGAGAGCGAAATCCCCTACAACATCGCGGTGGTGGAGCTGGAAGAGGGGCCGCGCCTGCAGACCAACATCGTCGGTTGCGCTAACTCAGATATCACGGTCGGCATGAAGGTTAGCGTCACATTCGATAAGATCTCGGACACCGTCTCCATCCCCAAGTTCGCCCCTGCCTGATAGCCGAAACTGTAGCCGGCCAGAGCCTTTACATAACGTCCCAGGGCGTGCGCCAAATGGGCTATGAATATGTAAATAAAACGAAACAAATGAGGTGGTGAACCCCGGCCCCTTGGGCACGGCCCGGGGGCCTTCTTTCATGCGAGTGGTCCGTAGGGATTGGTAGCGCATACGGGATTCGAACCCGTGGTCTCCTCCTTGAGAGGGAGGTGTCCTAGGCCGCTAGACGAATGCGCCCCGCAGCGACGGGCTTTCGTAGCCTGATCCGCCCCGTCAGCGGAGGTCCAGGACTGGCTGGGGAACCAGGATTCGAACCTGGACTGCCTGATTCAGAGTCAGGTGTCCTACCATTAGACGATTCCCCAACATGGCACGCCCAATTATAAGGGGGCTCCCTGGAAGGCGCAAACCCAGGCGCCCAGATGTGTTCCTTGACACCCTTCGGAGGCCGATGCTACCCTGCCTGGAACCGGCGTAACCGGAAAGGGGTCCCATGCTCGCCCCAGCAGTAGAGGCCCTGGTGGAACGCATGCTCCAGGGCAACCAGGGCGCCCTGGCCCGGCTCATCACCCTGGTGGAGAGCGACGTGCCCGAGGCGCCGTTGATCCTCTCGCGCGTCCACGGGAGCATTGGCCACGCCTATACCATCGGCGTAACCGGCCCACCCGGCGCCGGGAAGAGCACCCTGGTGGACCAGCTGGCTGGCCACCTGCGCGCCAAGGGCTTGAGCCTGGGCATAATCGCCGTGGACCCCACCAGCCCCTTCTCCGGCGGCTCAGTCCTGGGCGATCGCATCCGCATGCAGCGCCACTACCTGGATGATGGGGTCTTCATCCGCAGCATGGCGACCCGCGGCAGCCAGGGCGGGCTTCCCATTACCGCCCAGAGCGTGGTGCGCCTGCTGGACGCCTTCGGCAAGGACCTGGTGCTGGTGGAGACCGTAGGGGTGGGCCAGACGGAGCTCGACATAATGGGGACCGCCGACACCGTTGTCGTCGTCCTCGTCCCCGAGGCGGGAGACACCATCCAGGCGATGAAGGCAGGCCTCCTGGAGATCGCCGACGTCCTGGTAGTAAACAAGGCCGACCGGGACGGCGCCCGCAGCCTGAAGAACGCGCTGGAGAATATGCTCCGCCTCGCCCCCAGGAAGGACTGGTGGGAGGTGCCCGTTCTGCTCAGCGTGGCCCCGCGGGACGAGGGCGTGCCCGAACTCCTCGAAACAGTGGAGAAGCATCGGGCGGCGATAGAGGGTGCCGGGGAGCTGGACCGCCGTCGCCGGCAGCGCCGCCGTCAGGAGCTTCTCCAGAACATCGAGCAGCGGCTCAAGATACGGCTCCTGGGGCTGATCGAACGCGACGCCCGCCTCGCCCTCGCCCTGGCCGGGGTAGAGGAGGGGAAGCTGGACCCCTACACTGCGGCCCGCTCCATCCTGGCCGACCGCGCCCTCCTGCACGACTGGTTCGCGGAGCTGGAGCAAGCCGGCTAAGATCCCCCGACTATGGGTGGCCCGCTCACTCCCGCAGGTGGCCCACCTGACGCGTCCCGCCCCGGGATGGCCCTGGCCCTTGCATTGACAAGCCCGCGACACCATCCCTATCGCGGCGCGACCGGCGCTTCAGGAGCTGGCGTGGAGCACCCGATCCGCCTGCGGCTCATTGTTAGCCTTT
>SHYM01000014.1 GCA_009692805.1 Dehalococcoidia bacterium
TCGATTGGGATCATCGCAGCCCAGCCCAAAGTGATCGGCGGGGCCATCGACGGCGCCGCCGCCGACAAAGCCGCTCACTTCGTGCAGCTCTGCGACGCCTTCCACATCCCCCTAGTGTGCTTCGTCGACTGCCCAGGATTCATGATCGGCGTGAAGGCCGAGAGCGAGGCCACGCTGCGTCGGGGTTTAAGAGTGACCCACGCCCTGGCCAATAGCCGCGTGCCCACCATCTCCGTGGTTGTGCGCAAGTCATATGGCATGGGAGGTTGCGCCTACGGTGGTGGGCTAGGGGCCCATGTCAACCTCGTGTGGCCATCGGCGCAGTTCGGCTCCCTCCCCATCGAGGGCGGTGTCGCGGCCGCCTACCGCCGCGTCATCGAGTCCTCGCCCGACCCGGATAAGACGCGGCGGGAGCTGGAGGGCAAGTTGGATCACATGCGTACGCCCTGGCTCGCAGCCCAGGCCATGAACGTGGAGGACGTGATTGATCCGCGAGAAACGCGCCCGTTGTTGATCAAATATCTGGACGCAGCGAGGACGAAGATCAATTACCAGCTTGGACCTCGGATCAGCTACGGCATCATGCCCTAAGTTTTTTCCCGATTCTGCCAAGCGCTCCATCGGCACGGAGCCGATGCGGGCTTGGGGTTGGTTCAACAGGAGGAGGCAATCATGCCCAAGCAGGTTATAGGCCCTGGCGACGTCCATCCGCCCATCGGTGGCGGCTACTCTCATGCGACTAGGGCGGGCAACACGATCTACCTTGCCGGCCAGGTGGCCCTGGATCGTCAAGGCAACCTCGTCGGCAAGGGAGACATCGGAGCCCAGGCCGAGCAGGTATACCAGAACGTCGTGGCCGTGTTGAAGGCGGCAGGCGTCTCGTTCCAAGACGTGGTGAAGGTCACTACCTACCTCACACGACGTGAGGACATTCCCCAGGTGCGCGAGGTTAGGGCAAGATACTTCCCCGCCTCCGAACCACCAGCCTCCACTCTAGTGGTCGTCTCGGGCCTAGCCAGCCCCGACTTTCTTATCGAGGTGGAGGCGATCGCGGTGGCGGCGCAAGCAGGGTAGGTCCAGGTAGACCTGGGCTGCCTCCCAAGTCAAGAGGTCCTTGCGCGCCCGCTTGAGCGCATTTCTCGCAGGAATGAACCACTTCCGGCTCACGCGGCGGAGGCCAACCTATTCACCCACCACACGATCCCCAGCACCAGAACTTCGAATGGCAATTCGTTTGTCGGTAGCGTGCGCTGATCCCAGAATGACAGAGAAGCCCACAGGTCTTGAACGCCTCGTGGTTCGACCCTGGGGCAAGCTCAGGACAGGCACACCGCGAACGGATTCCATCCTCACGCCTGGCGCGCCAGGGCCCGGCGCAGCGCCAGCCAACGCTCCTTCTGCTCCCGTCGCACCTCTTCGTCGGGCGGCTTGAAGGTCGCCAGAAACTCCCGCCGCAGCGCCTCGAAGGTGCCGTCCAAAATGCTCTGCCGCAGCCGCTCCATCAGCCGCAGGTAGAAGTGCAGGTTGTGGATGGTGGCGAGGCGGTAGGCCAGCAGCTCGCGGGCCTGGAACAGGTGGTGCAGATAGGCCGCCGAGTGATGGCGGCAGGTGAAGCAACCGCACCCCTCCTGTATGGGGCCGGTCGCCTCCTTAAAGCGGGCGTTGTAGATGTTCAGGCGCCCTTCCGGGATGTAGAGGCCGCCGTTGCGGGCCATGCGGGTGGGCAGGACGCAGTCGAAGAGGTCTATACCCAGCGCCACGCACTCCACCAGGTCCTCCGGCGAGCCCACCCCCATCAGGTAGCGGGGGCGCTCGGCGGGGAGCATGGCCGCCACCGACGCCACGGTCTCGTACATCTCGGCCTTGCGCTCGCCGACGCTGAGCCCCCCGATGGCATAGCCGTCGAAGCCGAGCTTAGTGATTGCCCCCACAGACTCCCGGCGGAGCGCCAGATCAGTCCCGCCCTGGACGATGCCGAAGAGAGCCTGCGCGCCCCCACCATGGGCCGCCCGGCAGCGGGCAGCCCAGGCGGCGGTCAGCTCCGAGGCCCGCCTGAGCTCCCCCGGCGAGGCGTCGGCGGGGGGACAGACATCCAGCGCCATGGCGACGTCGCTGCCCAGGGCTTCCTGGATGGCCACCGCCGACTCGGGCGTGAGGCGGTGCAGGGAGCCATCCAGGTGCGACTTGAAGGTCACGCCTTCGTCGTCCACGGTGCGCAGGAGTCCCAGGGAGTAGACCTGGAAACCGCCGGAGTCGGTCAGGATCGGGCCTGCCCAGCCCATGAAGCCGTGGAGCCCGCCGTGGCGCCGGATGACGTCCACCCCCGGCCGGAGGCTCAGGTGGTAGGTATTGCCCAGGACGATGCTGGCGCCCAGGGCCCCCAGGTCGTCCACGCCCAGCGCCTTGACCGTCCCCTGGGTGGCGACGGCCATGAAGGCCGGGGTCGGCACCTCCCCGTGGGCCGTGCGGAGCACGCCGGCGCGGGGCCGGGAGCGGGTGGTAGTCAGCAGGTGGAAGGGAGGTCGATTTCCGGCGGCCATGGCCCTCTTAGGATAGCTTGCCGAGCGAGCCTCAGGGATGGCGGGCCGGCCCCGCGACCCGGCGGAAGCGGACCGGCACCAGAATGACGGTGGCCAGCAGGGCGGCGGCCGCCGCGTACCAGAACACGGCCTTGATCCCAAACTCGGTCACCAGGTAGCCGGCCAGCACTGGCGAGCCCAGGGTGAAGGGCTGGCTGAATAGCCCCATGACACCCATGGTGCTGGCCTGCACCCCCTCCGCGGCCACGTCCATGATGGCCGTCTGGGCGATGTTCAGGATGGCGTAGAAAAACATCCCTAAGGCCCCGATCACCAGGCCTAGCTGAACCCCGCTGTGGGCGTAGACTATGCCCACGTACAGCAGCCCGATGGCGGCGAAGCTGGGCACCAGGACCGCCTTGCGCCCCAGACGGTCCGACAATACCCCCATTACCGGCTGTGAGACCATCCCCATAACGTACAGCAGGGCCAAGTAGACTCCCAGGATGAATGACGAGTAGCCCAGGTCTTCGGTGATGTAAATGGGGAAAAATGTCAGCATAGCCAGCCGCCCCATGGACATCAAGGCGTTGGCGGTCATTACCGCCAGCGCCTGGCGGTTGGCGACGATCCCCCGGATATCACCCATGTAGGCGCGGAGCGAGGGCCTGGGCCCCTCTCCCTGGGTAACGGGACCCAGGGAGCGCCAGAGAGCCAGGGCTATCACCAGGGTGGCCACCAAGTGAAGTTGAAGGGCCAGCCGCCAGGAGATCACCAGAAACACGGCCCCGATCGCCAGCGGGGCGAGGGAGTCGCCCACACTGGCCCCTACCCCGTGGACGGAGAGGGCCAGGCCCCGCCTGTCCGGGAATCGGAGGGAGAGAGCGCCCATGGCCCCCGGGTGCCAGAGGGCCGCGCCCAGCCCCACCAGACCGGCGGCGGGCAGCACCCAGACGTAGGAACGCGCCGAGCCCATCAAGAAATAGGCCAGCCCAAAGGACACGATGGCGGTCGCGAGGATCAGGCTGCCCCAGCGCCGGCGGGTGTCGGCAAGGTAGCCCGAGGGCAGGGTGGCGGCACTGGACACGGCCTGCTGGGCCGTGGTTATGGTTCCTACCTGGATGTTGGAGAGGTGGAGGTCAGCCTTCAGGGATGGCAAGACCAGGGGTAAGAGCTGCTGATACCAGTGGACCACGAGGTGTCCAGCGGTCACGGTGGCTAGGTAGCGCGCCCGCTGGGCGCCCAGCGGGCGCGCTACCCGCTGCGCTCCGGGGAAGGATGCCACCCTCTTGCCCTCCCGCCCTACTAGCGCCCTATAACCCTGGGGATGCCCTCTCCCAGGGCGTAGCCCAGGCCCGCGGCGGCGACTCCGAAGCCCACGATCTCCAGCCCGGAGCGCCAGAGGGAACGGCCTACCAGCCGCCCCTTAAGGAGGCCCAGCCCGAAGAGGCCCACCAGCGACGCCCCCGCCGAGACGCCGATGGCGCTCCACTTCTGCTGGATGAAAAAGTAAGGCACGATGGGGATCAGGGCGGCCACGATGAAGCTGGCGCCCATCACCAGGGCATCCTTGGAGGGACTGGCGGTCACCACCACGCTCAGGCCCAGCTCTTTCTCCACCAGGGTCTTCAGCCACAGGTCCTTGTCAGAGGCGATGCGCTCGGCCAGGCTGCGGGCCTCCGCCGGGGACATCCCCTCCCTCTGGTAGATAGCGATCAGTTCGGCCATCTCCTCGGCTGGGTTCTCCTGCAGCTCACGGGCCTCCTTCTCGATCTCCGCCAGCTCCACCTCCCGCTCGGTCCGGGAGGCCAGGAACGATCCCGTCGCCATGGAGACCATCCCCGCCAGGGCCGCGGCTAGGCCGGCGATGATGACAGTAGTGGTGTTGTTGAGAGCCGCCATCACCGACGTCACCAGGGCCACGGTGCTCAGCAGTCCGTCCTGAGCGCCGAAAACGAGCTCCCTCACCCTCCTGAGGGCGGCCACCCGCCAGCGCTCCCTCTCCACCTCGCTGGCCGCCGAGGCGAGCTGGTCAGGGGAGCGGGTGGCCGGCGGCGGCGGGGCCGCTGGCGCCAGCGTCGGTCCTACAGGTGTTGCCCCCGCCGTCGCCGCGGCGCCCTGGCCGCGCTGCTTGGCCTGCAGCTCCTCCAGGGCTTTGCTGAACAAGGTCAGATGATAGCGCTCCCGCTCCATGGCCATGCGGAAGCTGGCGGCCGCGTCCGCCCTGCCCTCGGCCTCCGCCTCGCGGACCATATTGGGGTACATGGTCTCAAACTCGTAGGCCTCGCCCTCGACGACCGACCGCAGATTCTCCTCCGTGGATTTGACCTCGCCGGAGACGCCCAGGTGCGAAAGGGCGTGGATGGTCTCGGCGCCCGCCACCTCCAGGAAGATTTGCGCCACCTCGGGATGGCGCTCCGTCAGCGCCTTGAAGGCGAAGGCGTGATAGCGCATGTGCGCCAACCCCTCGCCGATGATGGCGCTGTACAGGTTGGTCTCGGTGCGGGTGGGCTTGCCGTCAGGGGTGGGCATGGGCGTGACCTCCGGACACCAGAAGGGGACTCCTCATGTTAGCACAAGCCGGCGTCAGCTATTGCCCCGGGCACCGCGGCCAGCCTCGGCCCTGGACAGGGCGCGGATGATGTCGCTGCGTCTCAGCACGCCCAGGATGCGGCCCGTCGCTGACTCCACCACCGGGATGCGTCCCACGTCCTTGTCGCCGAGCTGGGCCAGCATCTCACGCAGGGACTGGTCGGGGCGGGCGACGATGACCCGTTTGGTGCAGATATCCCCCACCGTCAGGGCGGGGCGGTCGCTGGCCACCACCTCCTGCACGTCCAGGAGGGTGACGATGCCCACCAGGACGCCGCGGGCGTCCACGACGGGGAACCCGTGATGGCCGGTGCGGGTGAAGCGGGCCACCAGCTCCGGCACCGATATCTCAGGGGAGACGGTGGGAAAGCCGACGGTCATGGCATCCTGCACCAGGATATCGCTGGCGGCCGCCAGCCCCTCGGGCTGCCCGATGTCCACCCCCTCTCTCTTCATCTGCAGGGTGAAGATGCTCTCACGGTGGAGGCGGGAGGCGAAGATGGCGGCTATCACCGCCCCCGTCATCAGGGGGAGGATCATGGAGTGGGAGCGGCTCATCTCGAAGAGGATAAGGATGGCGGTTATGGGCGCCCGGGCGGCGGCGGCGAAGACCGCCGCCATGCCCACCAGGGCGTAGGCCCCAGACGGGGCGGTCACGCCCGGGAATAGGTTATGGGCCACGGTCCCGTAGGCGCCGCCTACCATGGCCCCCAGGAATAGCGAGGGCATGAAGACCCCGCCCGCTCCGCCGCTGCCCAGCGTGGCCGAGGTCGCCACGATCTTCAAGGGAATGAGGGCTGCCAGCACCACCCACGTTAGCTCTCCCTGGAGGCTCTTCTCGATGCCCCCGTGGCCCGTGCCCAACAGGTCGAGCGTGGAGAGCCCCAGGGGCACCACCGCTAAGCCCAGGAGGCCCGCGACCAGGCCGCCCAAGGCAGGCTTGACCCAGGATGGCGGCGTTTTCAGGCCGGCGAAGACCTCCTCCACCCGATATAGGGACAGCACGAAAAGCAGGGCTACGGGCGCCGCCACCAGCCCTAGCCCGATGTAGAGAGGCACCTCCCAGCCGCTGGTCAGCTGGTAGCTGGGAACGACGAAGGCGGGGAAGTCGCCGAGGAAGGCGTGGGAGATGACGCTGGCGACAACGGCGCTGAGCACCACCAGGCTGAAGCTCCGCAGAGCGAAGCTGCCCAGGACCACCTCCACGGCGAAGAAGACGCCTCCGATGGGGGCGTTGAAGACGGCGGCGATGCCCCCGGCGGCTCCGGCCGCCACCAGGGTCTTCACCAAGGGCTCGGGGAGCCTTAGCCACTGGCCCAGGGCCGACCCCAGGCCCGAGCCCAGGTGGGCTATGGGCCCCACCTGCCCCGCCGAGCCGCCCGAGCCGATGGTCAGGGCAGCCGCCACCGCCCGCACGGCCGTGGCCCTGGGGTGCATCCGGCCACCCTTGGTCGCTACCACCTTCATCACGTCGGGGATGTCACGACCCTTGACCTCTTTAGCAAGGGCCCGAACCAGCAGCCCCACTGCCAGCCCTCCCAGGGCAGGGAGCAAGACCACGCTAAAGCGGCCCAGGGAGCCCAGGAGCTTGTTATCGGCGCTGAAGAAGAGGCCCTCAAAGCCGCGGATCAGGGCGATGAGCCCCACCGCCCCCAGCCCAGCCAGGGAGCCCACGGCCACCGCCAGGCCGACGCTCAAGGCAAACTCAGAGCGTAGCCACAGCACGTGGGGTCGCACCTGGCTGGCCACGGAGGGCATACCCCGGGCGATGGTTCGCGCCGTCCAGCCTCGCCAGCCCTTCACGGGGCCAGGATCTCGCGTAGGATGGCGGTGACCGTGTCGAGGGCGATATCGTCCCGGATGACGGGGACGCCCGCAGCCTGCAGGAGCACCCACCGCAGGCTCTGGTCCCGCGCCTTCTTGTCCAGGGCCATCGCCTCCAGTACGCGCTGGATTGCCACGCCTTCCGCCCGCACCGGCAGGCCGTAGCGGGCCAGGAGCGCCTCCTGGCGCTGGGCCAGCTCCCGGGTCGTCACCCCGGCCGCCACGCCGATGCGCCCGGCGGCCACCATGCCCACCGCCACCGCCTCGCCGTGGAGGTAGCGCCCGTAACCAGCGGCTGCCTCCAGCCCGTGTCCCACGGTGTGGCCATAGTTGAGGACCAGGCGCAGCGCCGCCTCCCGCTCGTCCTGGCTCACCACGGCCGCCTTGATAGCCGCGCTGCGCCGGATGATGGCCGGCGTGAGCTCCGGGTCCAGGGCCAGCAGGCGGTCGGCTTGCTCCTCCAGGTCCAGGAGGAGCGCGGGGTCCTGGATGAGGGCGTGCTTGAGGGTCTCCGCCCACCCCTCCACCAACTCCCGGCGCGGCAGGCTGGAGAGGGTCTCTACATCGGCGAGGACCAGCCGGGGCTGGTAGAAAGCGCCGATGAGGTTCTTTCCCTGGGGGTGGTTAACCGCCACCTTGCCCCCGATGGCGGAGTCCACCATCGCCAGCAAGCTAGTGGGCAGGCAGACCAAGGACACGCCCCGCATATAGGTGGCCGCCACGAAGCCCGCCAGGTCTCCCACCATGCCGCCCCCCAGGGACAGGACCAGATGGCCCCGCTCGGCACGCCGAGAGACCAGGTGGTCGTAGAGGCGGCTGGCGCCCTCCAACGTCTTCGACGCCTCGCCCGCGGGGACCGTCACCAGCTGGCCCGTGAATCCTCCCTGGGCCAGCCGACGCAAGACCAGGGGCGCATAGAGGGGAGCCACCCTGTCATCGCTGATCACCGTGGCCGGGCCAGGGGCCAGACCCGCCTCCTGAAGCCGCTCTGGAAGCCGCTCCAGCTCGCCCCAGCCCACGTAAATCGGATAGGAAGCGGCGCTGGTGGTCACGCGGCAGGCCGGCGCGGTGGTGGGGGGAACCCTGCCAGTCGCCTGGACCGCCTGCCACGCCTCCATCACCAGGGCGATGGTCTGCTCCGCCTCCAGGTCGTCGGTCTCTAGCTTGATATCGGCGGCATCGTAGAAGGCCTGACGGCTCGCCTTGAGCGCGCGGATGCGCCCCAGGGGGTCGTCGCCCTGGAGCAGCGGCCGCGCGACGGGACGCGGGTTCAGCGTGACATGGCGCTGGAGCCGCCGGTGGATCGTCTCCGGGCGAGCGTCCAGGCAGACCACGAGCCCCGCCGCGGCCATAAGCCTGCGGTTGAACGGGTCCAGCACTGCTCCCCCCCCGGTGCTGATGACAATCGCGCTTTGGGAGCAGGCCTCCTGGAGGACAGCGCTCTCCATCTCCCGGAAGCGGCCCTCCCCGTCCTGGGCGAAAAGCTCCTGGGGGGTTTGCGCGCTGCGCGCCTCGATGGCCTCGTCGGTGTCCACGAAGGCCAGGCCCAAGCGCCGCGCGCTCTCGCGGCCCACGTGGGACTTCCCCGTGAAGGAAAAGCCGATGAGGATTAGGTTGTCATACTTGGCCATGGGCACCTGCCCTGGGATTATAGCCGTCGCTACCGCGAGGGGAAATAACGGAACCACTGGGCAGCGGCGATTATAATGGGGTCGCTATATTCTAGTCGCGCATCAAAAGGAGGCAGCCATGGCCAGGAAGGTCCTCATCGCGCTGGATGGCGCGCACCTCAACCTCAAAGAGCATGCCCGCGATCGAGCATGCGGACCTGGGCGCGGAAGACGAGGTGTTGCTACTGGGTGTGTTGATCTATAAAGAAGTGGTCCGGGTGCCCAGCGACGTCATACCCACAGCCGCCCAGGAGGAAAGCAAGATGCTGGAGGCCACCAAGTACCTTCACCTGCTGGCCGAAGACCTGCGGCGCGACCGCGGCTGCGACTTCACTACCCACGGGTTATCGGCGACCCCGTGGTCCAGGCTGTCGCTTTCGCCCGCCAGAACAAGGTGGACAGCATCCTAGTGGGGATGAAGGACCCAGGCGGGCTGGGCCGGCTGTTCTCCAAGGGAATGGCCAAGCGCATCGCGGACAAGACCCACGTGCCGGTAAAGGCCCTGGAGGAGCCCGCGCAGTCCTAGTGTCCCGAGTCAGAGATGCGCTGGATAGGTGCAGAGTGCAGGGCATAGCTCCTGCCGGGGGGCCTGGGGGTGCCCCCCCCTGATTCTTATCCTTCCCCCTCTCCTTCAAGGAGAGGGCCAGAGGGTGAGGGCTCAGGTCTTACAATGGCAGGAACTGAAGGCCTTAATCAGGTTTAGTCAACGGATTGCCACCTCAGGACACTAGCTGCCCGCGTTTATTGAGATAAGGTCTGGGAGGTCCCATGGGCCAGAGGCTCGAAATCTACGATACGACCCTGCGGGACGGCGCCCAGCGGGAGGGCATCTCCTACTCCGTGGAGGACAAGCTCAAAATAGCCCGCAAGCTGATGGAGCTGGGCATCCCCTACATCGAGGGCGGCTATGCGGCCTCCAACCCCAAGGACGAGGAGTTCTTCCGGCGCGCCCAGGGGCTCGACTGGGGCTCCTCCCTCATCGCCGCCTTCGGGAGCACCCGCAGGGCGGGGACCACAGCCGCCCAGGACCCCAGCCTGAGGGCCATGGTGGACGCCAAGACCAGGGTGGTGACCATAGTGGGCAAGAGCTGGGACCTGCACGTCACCGACATCCTGGAGACCACCCTGGAAGAGAACCAGAACATGATCGCCGACTCGGTGGCCTTCCTGAAGTCCCGCGGCCGACTGGTCTTCTTCGACGCCGAGCACTACTTCGACGGGTTCAAGCGCAACCCCGACTACGCCCTCAACACCATCAAGGCGGCGGCCAGGGCGGGCGCCGACCGCATCATCCTGTGCGACACCAACGGCGGGGTAATGCCGAAGGAGCTGCAAGCGGCCATCAAGGCGGCGCGGGCCGCGGTCCCCACCGCCCTGGGTATTCACGTCCACAGCGACACCGAGCTGGCCGTGGCCAACTCCGTCCTAGCCGTGGAGGAAGGGTGCATCCAGGTCCAGGGCTGCATCAACGGCTACGGCGAGCGCTGCGGCAACGCCAACCTGTGCTCCTTGATACCGAACCTACAGCTCAAGCTGGGCTACGACTGCCTGCCGCCCGAAAAGCTGACGAAGCTTACAGAGGTAGCCCACTTCGTCAGCGAGACCGCCAACCTGATCCCCGACCCCCACCAGCCCTACGTGGGGACGAGCGCCTTCGCCCACAAGGCCGGCCTCCACGTCGCCGCCGTGCTCAAGCACGAGATGTCATATCAGCACATGGAGCCCACCCTGGTGGGGAACCACAAGCGGGTCGTCGTCTCGGAGCTATCGGGCAGGGGCAACATCGTCTACAAGGCCGAGGAGCTGGGCCTTACCCACCTGCTCCAGGGCAACCTGGCGCGGGAGCTCGCCCAGCGCATCAAGGAGATGGAGAGCCGCGGCTACCAGTTTGAGGGGGCCGAGGCCTCCTTCGAGCTCCTACTCCGCCGCTCCCAGAATGACTACCGGCCCCCCTTCGAGGTCCTGGACTTCAGCGTCGGGGTGGAGAAGCGTCAATTCGAGGCGCCGGAGCCCGCGGGCAACACCATCTCCTCCCGCAGCACCGTGAAGCTGCGGGTGGCGGGGGAGGAGCTGCTCATGGCGGGCGAAGGGAATGGCCCCGTAAACGCCCTGGATGCCGCCCTGCGCAAGGCCCTGAACCACTTTTACCCCAGCCTGGCCGTGGTCCACTTGACCGACTACAAGGTGCGCATCCTGGACGAGGCGGCGGGGACCGCCGCCTGGGTGCGGGTCCTCATCGAGTCCAGCGATGGCCAGCAGGAGTGGACCACCGTAGGCGCCTCCCAGAACATCATCGAGGCTAGCTGGACGGCCCTGACGGACAGCCTGGAGTACTGGCTGGCGCGTCGCCAGGCGCTCTAGTTCACATACTCTTCTCCCCTGGAGGGAGAAGGTTGGGATGAGGGGGGAAACTTCACCCTCACCCTCACCCTGCCTCTCCCTTCAAGGGAGAGGGTTGCCTGGGAAGGGGTCAGCGATGCAGCTACGGCTGGCCTATGGGCGCGACGGGCTCCTCATAGATGTGCCCGCCGAGCGCACCACCGTAATCGAGCCGCGCTACTCCCCTGCCCTCCCCGAGCCCCCGGCTGCCCTCCGCGCCGCGCTGCGCTCACCCCTGGGGGCAGCCCCCCTGCGCCGGCTGGCCCGGCCCGGCCAGCGTGTCGCCATCTCCGTGTGCGACGTGACCCGGCCTGCCCCACGCCGCGCCGTCCTGGCCGCCATCTTCGAGGAGCTGGAAGGCGTGCGGCCCCAGGACATCGTCATCCTGATCGCCACCGGCACGCACCGCGCCAACACGCGGTCGGAGCTGGAGGAGATGCTAGGCCCCGACATCCTAGCGCGTTATCGGGTGGTGAACCATGACGCCCGCGAGCGCGGCTCCCTGGTGAACCTGGGCCTTACCGGCACGGGCGTACCGGTGCTGTTGAACCGGGAGTGGGCGGAGGCGGACCTGCGCCTGACCACGGGGGTGGTCGAGCCCCACTTCTTCGCCGGCTTCAGCGGCGGGCCCAAGATGGTGGCCCCCGGCCTGGCCGGCCTGGACACGGTGCTGGCGCTGCACGACGCGGCCCATATTGGACACCCCCGCGCGACCTGGGGCATCACGGAAGGGAACCCCGTCCACGACGACGTCAGGGAGATAGCGCGGACCACGGGGGTACATTTCAGCCTCGACGTCACCCTCAACGACCGCCAGGAGATAACCGGCGTCTTCGCCGGGGAGCTCTTCGCCGCCCACGCGGCTGCCTGCGCCGACGCCCGCGCCGCCGCCATGCAGCCGGTGTCGGGGCCTTTTGAGGTGGTGATCACCAGCAACTCGGGCTATCCCCTGGACCAGAACCTCTACCAGGCGGTGAAGGGGATGTCAGCCGCGGCCCAGGTGGTGAAGCCGGGAGGGGTCATCATTTGCGCCGCGGAGTGCCAGGACGGACTCCCCGCCCACGGCTCCTACGCCCACATCCTGGCGCGCCAGCCCTCTCCCCAGGCGCTGCTGGCGATGATCAGCACAGCGGGCTACTCCGAGCCCGACCAGTGGCAGGTCCAGGTGCAAGCGGGTATCCAGATGAAGGCGCGTGTCCTGCTGAAGGCGGGCCGCCTCAGCGCCGCCCAGCTCCGGGCTGCCCACCTGGAGCCCGTGGACGACGTCTCGGAAGCGGCGCGCCAGGCGCTGGCGGCAGCCGGCCCGGGGGCGCGGCTGTGCGTGCTCCCCGATGGCCCCAAGACCATCCCCTACCTGGCCTGACCCCAAGCCTACTCGCGGCGCAGCGCCTCAATGGGGTCCAGCCGCGAGGCCCGGGAGGCGGGGTAGATGCCGAAGAAGAGGCCAATAGCCAGGGACACCCCCACCGCCAGGAACACGATGTCCGCCGACACTACCGAGGGCAGCCGTTGTCCACTCAAGGTGATATGGCTGACCCCACGGGCGAGCCCCCAGCCCAGGGCCACCCCCAAACAGCCGCCCAGGGCGCTCAGCACCACCGCCTCCACCAGGAATTGGGACAGGATGTGGCGGCGCTTGGCCCCCACCGCCTTGCGGATGCCAATCTCGCGGGTCCGCTCCGCCACCGAGACCAGCATGATGTTCATGATGCCGATCCCACCCACCAGCAAGGAGACGGCGGCGATGGCCCCCAGGAAGACCGTCAGGGTGTTGGCCACCTGGGTGCGCGCCGCCACCAAGTCGTCCTGGGTGGTGAGGTTGAAGTCGTCCACGTCGCCCGGTCCTATCCGGTGCCGCTCGCGCAGGATGGCGCTTATCTGCTCCTTGGCAGCCGCCAGCAGGTCGGCGTCCGCCGCCTGAACGTTGACGAGCTGCACGTTTCTGGCCCCCTGGCTGGTGCGAGAGACCTGGAGACGGCTGAGCATGGTGGTTATGGGCACCACCACCGTATCGTCCTGGGTGCCGAAACCGGTGCCGCCCAGGCGCTCCAGCACCCCGACCACCCGGAACGGCCGCTGGTTGATGCGGAGGCTCTGGCCGATGGGGTCGATCTCCGGGAAAAGCGTCTGGGCGATGTTGGCCCCCAGGACCGTCACCAGGGACCGGCCCTGCACATGCTGGCCGCTGATGAACTCCCCCTCAGCCACGGTGTAGCCGCGCACCTCGGCGTAGGCGGGCGTCACGCCGAGGAGCCGGGCGCGGGTGTTGATATTGCTGAAGGCAACCTGGCCGAAGCCCTGGGACTCAGGGGCGACCGCCTGGACCGCTGGGGCTAACTGATAATCAGCCAGGGCCTCGGCGTCGTCCAGGGTCAGCGTGGCGGCCGTGCCCGCACCCTGGCCGACACCCTGCTGCACAGCCTGCCCCGCGCGCACGAAGATCAGGTTGGTGCCAATGCCCTCTATCTGACTGGTGATGGCGGCCTGAGCCCCTTTCCCGATGGACATGACGGAGATCACGGCGCCGATGCCGATGACGATGCCGAGCAGCGTCAGGAAGGAGCGGGTCTTGTTGGAATTGAGCGCCTTGAGAGCCAGGCCCACGTTGGTCCAAAGATTCACGACCCGCCTCCTGACGCCGCCTGCCGCCGTTCCGTTACCGGGCGATCGCCCACCAGCTCCCCGTCCCTGATCAGGAGCACCCGTTGCGTGAAGGCGGCGATGTCCGCCTCGTGGGTCACCAGCACCACGGTGATGCCCTCGCGGCCTAGCCCTTGAAACAAGGCCATCACCTCCTCGCTCGTTTTGGTGTCGAGGTTGCCGGTCGGCTCGTCGGCCAGGATGAGCGAGGGGCGGTTGATAAGAGCCCGCGCGATCGCCACCCGCTGCTGCTCGCCGCCCGACAGTTGGTTCGGATGATGTTTGGCGCGCTCCCGCAGCCCCACTCGAGCCAGCGCCTCCAGTGCCCTTTTGGTGCGGCCGTTGCCGCCACTGTAAACCAGTGGGAGCTCAACGTTCTCCAGCGCGGAGGTCCTGGAAAGGAGATTGTAGGACTGGAAGACGAAGCCGATCTTTTGGTTTCGGATCGCCGCCAGCTGGTCTTCGGAAAGGCGCGCCACGTCCTGATTGTCGATCCTGTAGGTGCCGGCGCTAGGACGGTCGAGACAGCCCAGCAGGTTCATCAGCGTCGACTTGCCGGAGCCCGACGGCCCCATGATGGCCACCATCTCGCCATCGGGGATGGTGAACGACACGCCCTTGAGGGCCTCGACCTCAATACCCTCGAGCTTGTAGGCCTTGCGCAGGTCCTGGACCTCAATCATGGTCCGCCGCGTCCACCGCCACCGCCGGGTCCCCCTCCGCCGCCACCGGGCGCCCCTCCGCCTCCGAAGCCGCCTCCGCCGGGGATTCCCAGGCCTCCGCCCGGACCTCCCGGGCCGCCTGAGAAGCCTCCGGGGGGGCCGCCTGCCCCCTGGGTCGAACGGGCGCCGCCCGCCACCACCACATGCTCCCCCGCTTTGAGGCCGGAGACGATCTCCACCTGGGTCTCGTTGGTGGCGCCGACCTGCACCTGACGCGCTTCGATCTTGCCGTCCAGCTTCCCCTCCGTCGCCACCTGGACGGAGCGCACGCCGGCCTGGTTCCGCACGGCCCGGACCGGTATCAGGAGGACGTTCTCTTTGCTGCTGACGATGATGGCCGCCTGGGCGGTCATCCCCTCGCGCAGGGTCACCTGCCGCTGCCCGCGGAGGGTCAGGGTGAACCGGTAGCTGACCACGCCCTGCTGAATGGTGCCGAGGGTAGCCACGGCGCTCACCTGCCCCAGCAGCCGGGCGCTGGGCAACGCCTCCAGGGTTATGGAGGCAGGCTGGCCCGCCTGTATCTGGGCCACGTCGATCTCATCCACCTGAGCCTGGACCTCCACGGCGCTGGGGTCCACCACCGCCACCGCCACCGTGCTCGCCCCGACGCTCTGGCCGGCGATGACGGGCACATCCGACACCACGCCGTCGTAGGGAGCGACGATAGTGGCCTTGGCCAGGTTCGCCTCGGCGTCGGACAGGGCTTTCTTGGCGCTGTCCACATCGCTCTGGCGCAGGAGCAGGACTAGGGGGTCAGGGCCCTTTTTCACCGTGGCCAGGTCCTCCTGAACTTTGAGTAGATTGGCCTGGGCGCTTTGAGAGGCTCCGGCTTTGGCCGTGACGTCCAAGGGGTCAGCGCCCTTCTTGACTAGGGCCAGCTCGTCCTGGGCCCGCTGGAGCGCGGACTGAGCCGTCTGGAGGGCGCTGGCCTGCGCCTCCACGGCGACGGCATCGGGGCCCTTCAACATCGTCTGCAGCTGCGTCTGGGCCGCGACCAGCGCCGTAATCAAGTTCTGCCTCTGGGTGTTGAAGGCGGTAAGATCGGCGCCCGCAAGACCCAGGGTTAGGGATCGCGTGATGTTGTCCAGGCCGGCCTGCAGGCTGAGGATACCGGCGCGCTGGCCGGCGATATCGTCCGCGGTGTAAGGGACCAGCGCCTTGTCCAGGTTGGTCTGCGCCGCGGTGACCGCCACCTTGGCGCTGCGGACGGCAGCCTCGGCCTTGGCTAGGTCAGCCGCGGTGTAGGGCGCCTTGGCCTTGTCTAGGACAATCTGGGCACTCTGAAGACCGGCCTGAGCGCTCGTTACCGCGGCCTCGGCCTTGGCCAGGTCTGCCGCCGAGGTCGTCCGCGCTTTCTCCAGGATGTCCTGGGCGTTGGCGAGGGTTGTCTTGGCCCTGGCCACCCCGAACTCCAGGTCTTGGGTGTTGAGCTTGGCCAGGACCTGGCCTTTCGTCACAGCCTGTCCCCACTTCACCGCCACCGACTCTACCGTGCCGGCGCTGCCGAAGGTGAGGCTCTGTTTCGCCGTCAGGACCACGCTCCCGGTGGCGTTAATAGATGTGCGCAGGACGCCGATGCGGGCTTCAACGAGCTGGGCGTTGGCGGCCGTCGCCGGGGCCTGGGCGCTGGTCTGGCAGGCGGCGGCCAACGCCACCAGCGCACCCGCTAGCTTCCAGCCCAGTTGCCCCATGCCGATCACCTCCCGCCCATAATGCTCCCCTTATAAAACGTCCCGTATCGCATTACCGTCAGGCTACGCTATGAGAACGCCACCTACAAGTGCTCTTAGCTGAGTAGCCCTGGGGTGGGCGAGGCCCTCGATTAGGGGCGCCGTGGGGCTGCTGGCCTAACCTTTGGGCCACCCCTCCGTTAATACCAGTGACTGCGGTCATACTGGCTGGGAGATCGCGGGCGGCCAAAGAGAAAGGGGCGAGCCAAAAGCTCGCCCCTTTCTCTTTGGCCGCCCGAACCCCCGGGCCGATTCGCCATCCGCCGCCCACGGGGGCCGGACCGGACCCCTCCTACACGATCTCGATGGCCGTCTCGTTGACCTGACCGTTCACGATGCGGAAGGCCTTGGCCTGCGGGTTGGCGTGGTCTTGCAAGGAGATGATGATGAAGTAGGTGTGGGGCCAGGGCTCCGCCAGCCGGATATCGGTGGGAGAGGGATAGGCAGGGCTATGGGTGTGAGAGTGGTAGACGGCGAGGAAGTCCCAGCCTCGATTCTCGATCTCCCTGTAGATCCCCAAGAGCTCCTTGGGCTCCACGTTGTAGCGCACCGGGCTGTGTTCGCTGTTGGTCGCCGCCCACAATCTTGCGACGCGGCCCCCCGCGCCCGCGAGGATGCCGCAGCACTCGTTGGGGTCGTCCCGGCGGGCATGGGCGACCATCTCCTCTAGGTAGTGTCGCTCGAGGCGTAAAGGCTCGCTCATAGCCACCGCTATCCCTAGCTCGCCACGATCATGTAGGTGACCCGGGCCCGCGCCAGGGCCTTACCCTTGCCATCGTGGAGGTCCACCTCGCCCACGGCCAGGGTCTTGCCCTGGCGCAGGATGCGCGCCTCGGCGATGACCTCGCCCTCCGTGGTCCCGGAAAGATAGGTGATGTTCAGCTCGACCGTGGTGGTCCGCGCCTGGGCGCCCACCAGGGTTCGCAGGGCTTGCGCCACGGCGGTATCGGCCAGGGAGCTCAGGGCGCCGCCGTGGAGGCCGGCATAGATGTTCGCCAGCCGCTCGGTGATGGGCAGGCGCATCTTGGCATAGCCAGGGGCCAGGGCGGCCAGCTCCACGCCCAGGAGTTGCAAATAGGGCTGGCGACGCACCAGCTCCTCAATCTCCTCCCGGCGTAGGGGATCAAGGGCCATCGGGTTCAAGGCTCCACCAGCATTTGCCCCGGCGTCCCCTCTGTCACGCTCCCGATGACGGCGGCGCAGGGCGTCCCGCGGCGCAGCAGCTCCTCCAGGAGCTGCTGCGTATGATCCCTGGGCACGGCGATGAGCAGGCCGCCGGAGGTCTGAGGGTCAGCCAGCACCACCCGCGCGTCCTGGGGCAGGGCGGGCGCCCACTCCACGTAAGGCTCCAGATATTCCAGGTTGCGCCCGGTGCCGCCGGGGACTGTGCCCCTGGCCGCCAGCTCCCAGACCCCGTCCAGAAGGGGTATGGCGCTCAGTCGCAGACGTGCCCGGACGCCACTATTGGCGCAGATGTTCCGCAGATGGCCAAGCAGGCCGAAGCCCGTGACATCGGTGCAGGCGTGCACCCCCACCTCCACCATGGCGTCGGCAGGGTCGCGGTTCAGGGCCATCATTAGGGCAATCGCGTCTGCCTCCTGGCCGGGGAGGGCGCGGTCCTGCTTCACCGCGGTGGTGATGAGCCCGCTACCCAGGGGCTTGGTCAGGACCAGGTCGTCTCCGGGGCGGGCGCCGTGGTTGGTCACGAACTTGCCGGGCTCCACCAGGCCCGTTACCGCCATGCCGAACTTGGGCTCGTCGTCTTCAATGGTATGCCCGCCCACGATGGTGAACGGCGCCTCGGCGGCGATGCGCTCGGCTCCCTGGAGGATGCGCACGAGGATACTCTTGTCTAGCTCCGCCGGGAAGCAGGCGATGTTGAGGGCCAGGAGCGGATGGCCGCCCATGGCGTAGATATCGCTGACGGCGTTGGCGGCGGCGATGGCGCCAAAGGCGAAGGGGTCGTCCACCACCGGCGGGAAGAAGTCCACCGACTGCACCAGGGCAAGGTCATCCCGCACCCGGTAGACGGCCGCATCGTCGCCCATGCTGGCTCCTACCAGGAAATTAGGGTCTTCCACCCGGTGCAGCTGGCTCAAAACTTGAGCCAGGTCTTTCGGCCCGAGCTTGGATGCTCAGCCGGCGCAGCGGGCGAGGTGGGTGAGCCGTATAGGCTGCACCTGTGCCATCATCCTCTCCTTCTGACACCACGCAGACCGCCTGGCCGCAGGCTCCCGAGGTGGCCCTGGCTGGAGTGCCCGCTGGACCCTAGAACTCCAGGGAAAGGTAGCGCTCCCCGGTGTCGGGGAGGACGGTGACGACACACTTGCCCGCTCCCAAGCGGCGCGCGACCTCCAGGGAGGCTACCACGTTGGCGCCGGCGGAGGGCCCCACGAAGAGGCCTTCCTGCTGGGCCAGCCGCTGGGCCATCTCATAAGCCGCGTCGTCCTCCACCGTGACAATCTTGTCAATGATCTGCCGGTTGAGGACCCTGGGGATAAAGTTAGCGCCGATGCCTGGGATGCCGTGGATGGCGGCCTTGCCCTTGCTCAGCAGCGGGGAGCGCGCTGGCTCCACGGCCACCACCAGGACGTTGGGATTGTGCTTCTTCAATACCTCCCCCACACCGGTGATGGTGCCCCCCGTGCCCACGCCGGCGACGAAGGCGTCCACGGCGCCCTCGGTGTCGCGCAGGATCTCCAGGGCGGTGGTGCGCCGGTGGATTTCAGGGTTAGCGGGGTTTTCGAACTGCTGAGGCATGAAGGCCCCTGGATACTCCCGCAGCAGCCGCTGGGCCGCCTCCACCGCCCCTGCCATCCCCTCCAGGGTCGGGGTCAGGAAGAGCTTGGCCCCGTAGCGCTCCAGCAGCTTGCGCCGCTCGGTGCTCATATCCTCAGGCATGGTGAGGAGCAGCTTGTAACCCCTCACCGCGGCCACCAGGGCTAGGCCGATGCCGGTATTGCCGCTGGTGGGCTCCACGATGGTGGCCCCCGGCTTCAGGACCCTCCGGCTCTCCGCATCCTCGATCATGGCCAGGGCGATGCGGTCCTTCACGCTGCCGCCGGGGTTGCACGACTCCATCTTGGCCAGCACGCGGGCGCCCTCGGGCGAGGGCAGGCGCCGGAGGGGCACAAGGGGGGTGTTGCCGATGAGCTTCAGGACGTCCGCCGCCAGCCTGAGAGCTGGGGGCAGCTGAGAGATTGCCGGGCGCATAACGCTCCTAAATCTGGTAGGCGCCGGCCTTCTCGCGCTGTGCCTGCCGCTCCGCGAGCGCCCCGATGGTGGTGGCGAAAAGGATCTCGCTCGTCGCCTGGGCGATGGCGACCCACACATCCCGCTGGGCGCACCCGGCCGACTGCGAGCAGTCTTGCGGGGAGTCCAGGCAAGGGAGGGGCGAGAGCGATCCCTCCAGGGTTTGCAGGACCTCCCCCATGGTGATCTGGGCCGGCGGCCGCGCCAGCACATGGCCGCCCTGGGGGCCCCGTCGGCTCCTGATAAAACCTGCCTTGCGCAGGTTGGTCAAGAGCTGGTCCAGATAGGGCTCGGGAATATCCTGGCGGCGAGCGATCTCCGCCGTCTGGATCGCTCCCTGGCCGTAGTGCTGGGCCAGATCGATGAGAGCGCGCATCCCGTAGTCCGCCTTCATGGAGACTCGCACCCGGAAACCCCCGTCCTCTCTAGCCGCCGCTTCCGCCCTCATACTAGCATTTGTATGGAGACAAGGTCAACAAAGTCCGGAGGCCGCGGGGCCACGAGACAGGCCTGGGTGCAGGGGCCGCCCCTAGGAGAGCTTGTGCCTGCTCGCCCAGGCCACCGCCTCCAGGGAGGTGTGGACCCCCAGTTTGCGGAGGATGCTTTTCACGTGGTTGCGAGCGGTGGCAACACTGATGAAGAGGCGGGCGGCGATCTGCTGGGGAGGGGCGCCCTCGCAAAGCTGGGGCAACACCTCAGCCTCGCGGCGGGAGAGCGGGCCAGGGAAGGTTACGGGCATATTCGCCGGCGCGGAAGCCCTGGGTAGCTCGGCGCCGAGCCCGGAGAGGACGCCGATGACCCGCTTCAGCACCGCCCGGGACTGGCGCTCCGCCGTCACATCCCGGAAGATGTGGGCGACTGTAACCAAGGAGTCCCGCGCTGCGGGCACAACCACGTGGGAGATGTGCAGCCACACCTCTCGCCCGTCTCAGCGGGGCTGGCGCTGCGCTTCACGGGAGCCGCTTGGCGTAGGTGACCTTGGCGTCGCCTGGGCGGTAGAAGTCCTCGATGCGGCTGACCTCCCGATAGCGCAGCGCCTCATAGAAGACGCGGGTGGGCCCATAGAGGTCGCTGCCAGAGGTCTCCACCAGGAGCAGGCGCCCGCCCGCGGTCGCGACGCGCCCCTCCGCCAGGGCCATGAGGGCGCGGCCGATGCCGCTGCCCTGGGACTGGGGGTCCACCGCGATCCAGTACAGGTCCCACGTCCCCTCCGTCAGAGGCGTCGCGCCGAAACAGACGTAGCCCTGGACCTCCCCCGATGTATCAGCCACAAAGACGTGGTAGTCCCCGCCTGGGCGGGCCAGGGCGTCGTCCAGGACCTCTGCCGCCACCTGGCATTCAGCGTGGGTGAAGAAGCCGGTGGCGGCGACGATGCGCAGCACGGCAGCGCGGTCGCGGGCCTCTAGCGAGCGGAGGGAGGTTGGTGTCACAGGGGCATCTTAACAGGGTGGTGAAAACCGGGTGCGCAGAGGGGCTCCTCCCCCGGAGCCCGCCCTGAGCGGAGCCGAAGGGCCGGGGGCACTGGGGGTGTCCCCCAGATTCAAACGCCCCCTTCACAGAAGGAAGGGGGTTGGGGGGATGGTTCGAGAGACTTCTCAGCATCCTCCTAAGCTACGCCCGCCCTTTCGACAAGCTCAGGGCGAGCGCTCCAGGGCGAGGCCCAGGATGCGCTCGATGAGCTGCTGGTAGCTCAAGCCGGCGGCGCGGGCCTGGGCCGCCAGCCCCGCCTCGGGGGAGAGGTCTGGGTTGGGGTTGGCGTCCAGCAGCAGCGGCTCGCCCGCGTCATCGAGGCGCAGGTCGAAGCGGGCGTAGCCCCGAAATCCCAGGGCGTGATACGCCTCCCCGGCGATTTGCAGTAGCCGCTGCCCCAGGCCCGCTTCCACGTCGGCTGGACACACGGTCTCGGTGTGGTGGTAATAGGGGTCATCGGGCCGCCACTTGGCGCCGAAGGTGACCAGGCGCGGCTGTCCCACTGGCAGCGTGTACATGACCTCGGAGGGCGGCAGGGGTTGAGGGTCGGAGTTGCCCAGGACGGCGACGTTGAACTCCCGTCCCTCCAGGAACGGCTCCACCAGCGCCTCGCCGTAGCTGGCGATGGTCCGCGCCGCCTGGCGCTCCAGTTCCTCCCAGTCGCGCACCACGCTCTGGGGCGTGATGCCGTGGCTGGCGTCCTCCGCCGCCGGCTTCACCAGGGCGGGGTAATGCGCCCAGGCCCCGAGCTGATCCAGGGTGGTGACCCCCAGCGAGCAGGGCGTGGCGATGCCCCGCCCCCGCAGCACGGCGTTGACTAGCCCCTTGTGGAGCGCCAGGGCCAGGGCCCGGGGCCGGCTCCCCGTATAGGGCAGCCCGAGCCGGTCCAGCAGCATCGGCACCAGGGGCTCCGTGCTCGGCTCCCCGGGGAAACCCTCGAAAAGGTTGAAGACCGCCTCGACGGATAGGGACTCCAGCCGCGCGGCCAGGCTGCTCACCGGTGCTTCCAGGGGCGCGAGCTCCACCTTGTGGCCGCTGGCACTCAGGGCGGAGGCCACGGCCTCGGCCATCGGTGCAGCCGCATCAGCGGCGATGTCTTCGCCTAGGCCGGAGTAGCGTGAGGAGGAGGGGGCGCCATAAACGACTGCTACCCGGCGCACGGCAGCTTACAGCGTTCCCCCGCCGCGGCCAGGATAGCCTTGATAAGCCCCTCGTAGCTCCAGCCCATCTTTTGCGCCAGGAGGGGCAGGTCCCCATAGTGAGGAGCGAGGCCGGGCAGGGGGTTCACCTCCAGGAAAAAGGGCGTGCCCGCGCCATCCACCCGAAAGTCCACGCGGGCCAGGTCGCGCACCCCCAGGGTGCGGTAGGCGGCCAGGGCCAGCCCTTCCAGGCGTCGTCGCAGGGGGGCGGGAACCTTGGGGGGGCACTCGTAGTCCACCAGCCGTTCCCAGTCGCGCTTCACCTCCACGGTGTAGATGAAGTCGGGGCTAGGCTGCTTGGGCAGTATCCGCATCACCCCGATGACCTGGGCGGGAGCGTTCCCAATCAGGCCCACGGTGTACTCGTCGCCTTCGATGAACTCCTCGACCAGGGCCGGCTGCCGGTAGGCCTCCAGGATGGCCGTGGCCGCCGGCGCCAGCTGCTCGCGGGAGGTCAGCTTGGAGGCAAGGCGGACCCCCTTGCTGGAGCCCTCCCACGCGGGCTTGATGAACAGCGGGTAGCGCAGCTTGGCCAGCTCCGGGCCAGCCAGGTCCTCCAGGCGTTCGACCACTGCGTAGGCGGGGGTGGGGATGCCGGCGCCGGCGACCAGCCGCTTGGCGAGGGGCTTGTCGAGGCAGACGGCCAGGGTCAAGGGGTCGGAGCCCGAGTAGGGTACGCCCAGCATCTCCAGCACCGCGGGGACCTGCGCCTCCCGGCTGCGGTAGGTGCCCCGGCCCTCGGCGATGTTGAAGACGAAGTCGGGCCGGTTCTGCAGCAGCCGCCGCAGGAAATCGGCGCCTCCCCCGAGCTGGACAACGGTGTGGCCCTGACCCTCGATGGCACGGGCCAGGGCCGCCACCGTCCCTGGAGAGTCGTACTCCTCGGCGGCATCGTCGGGGCCCCCCGGAAGGGGCGCCGCGCACTCCTTAAGGTCGTACGAGAGTCCGATCCTCATGGTTCACCTGAGACCCCTGGCGGCTGGCTGCTTTCCCCTGGCGTCGCTGGAGGCGGTCGGTCAGGACCTCCACCAGCGGCCGCGCCGGCGCCTCTTGCAAGGGTGCCGGCCCAGCCGGCGCCGACCTCCCTTCGGGGCGCGGGTTGCGGTAGCGGAAGACTAGCCCCTCGTAGTTACGCAGGACGAGCTCATCGTCGGTCATGGAGAGCAGGTAATTGGGTTGCAGGGGGATCTTTCCTCCCCCTCCTGGCACGTCCACGACGAAGGTGGGCACGGCCAACCCCGAGGTGTGGCCGCGCAGCCCCTCGATGATCTCGATGCCCTTCCAGACACTGGTGCGCAGGTGTTCCGTGCCGCGGACGTTGTCGGCGTGGAACAGGTAGTAGGGCCGGACTCGGATGCGCATGAGGGCGTGGACCAGCTCGAGCTGGGTCTCCACCGAGTCGTTGATCCCCCTCAGCAGCACGCTCTGGTTGTTGACGGGGACCCCGGCCCGCAGCAGGTTGCGGACGGCCTTCTCCGCCTCAGCCGTCACCTCGTTGGGATGGTTGAAGTGGGTGTTGAGCCAGATGGGACCGTACTTGTCCACCATCTCGCAGAACTCGTCGTCGATGCGCTGGGGGAGGACCACCGGGAAGCGGGTGCCGAAGCGGATGATCTCCACGTGGTCGATGGCCCTCAGCCTCTTGACGATCTCCTCCAGCCGCGGGGTCGAGAGCGTCAGTGGATCGCCCCCCGAGATGATGACGTCGCGGATGGACTTGGTGCGGCGGATGTAGTCGATGCAGGCATCCAGCTCGGCCTTGGGGCGCACCCAGTTGCCGTCCTCCCACTCCCGCTTGCGCGTGCAGTGGCGGCAGAGGAGGGGGCAGATGTTGGTGATGACAAAGAGGGCCCGGTCTGGATAACGATGGACCAGGCCGGGGACTGGGGAATCG